>NZ_JBCLVN010000037.1:0-33890 GCF_039548315.1 Cellulomonas olei | reverse complement strand
CCGCCGGCCCCGCTGCCGCCCGACCCGGGGGCCGCCCCGCGCCCGTCCGTGGTGCCCGAGGGCGCGCCGCCGTGGCCGCCGTTCGAGCCGCCCGCCGCCCCCCGCCGCCGCGCCCGGCTGCCGCTGGGCGTCGTCGCCGGCCTGGTCGTCGCGGCCTTCGGTGCCGGCCTGCTCGGTGGCATGGTCGGCGCCGGCCTGACCGGCGGGGACGACCGGCTGGTCGACGCCGGCCTCCCGGCCGCCGTCGGGGGCAGCTCGCCGGACCGGGCGGCCGACAGCGTCGCCGGCATCGCGGCCACCGTGCTGCCCTCCGTCGTCTCGATCGAGGCCACGAGCGCCGCCGGCTCGGCGACGGGCTCCGGCATGGTGCTGCGCCAGGACGGCTACATCCTCACCAACCACCACGTGGTGGCCGGCGCGGAGGACGCCGGGTCGTCGCTGGTCGTGCTGTTCGCGGACGGGTCGCAGGAGCCGGCCACCGTCGTCGGGAGCACCCCGGACTACGACCTGGCGGTGCTCAAGGTCGAGGTCACGGGGCTCACCCCGCTGGCGCTGGGCGACTCCGACGACGTCCAGGTCGGCGACCCGGTCGTCGCGGTCGGCGCGCCGCTCGGGCTCGCGGGCACCGTCACGTCCGGCATCGTCAGCGCCCTCAACCGACCGGTGGCGGCGGGGGACGGCAGCGAGGCGACCGCGTTCATCAACGCGATCCAGACCGACGCGGCCATCAACCCGGGCAACTCCGGGGGGCCCCTGGTGAACGCCGCCGGGGAGGTCGTCGGGATCAACTCCGCGATCGCGCAGCCGCCGGGCGCCGCACCGACCGCCGGCGGCAGCATCGGCCTCGGCTTCGCGATCCCGTCCAACCAGGCGCGTCGCACCGCGGAGCAGCTCATCGAGACCGGCCGCGCCACCTACCCGGTGATCGGCGCGATGCTCGACACGCGCTACACCGGCGAGGGCGTGCGGGTGGCGGAGGAGTCGCAGCAGGGCCAGGCGCCGGTGACGCCGGACGGGCCGGCCGACCGCGCGGGCATCCGGCCCGGGGACGTCATCCTCGCCATCGAGGGGCGTCCGGTGACGCAGCCCGACGAGCTCATCGTCGCCATCCGCGCGCGCACCCCCGGGGAGGCGGTGCTGCTGCGCGTGCGCGGCACGGACGGCGCCGAGCGGGACGTGCGCGTGGTGCTGGACGAGTCCCCGCAGGGCTGACCCGCCGGGGCCTGCGTGCCCACGCCCGCGCGCACACCCGGGCCCACGCCCGTGCCCACGCCGGGACGGGCCGGCGGCGCCGGGACCGCCCCCCGCGGCGGGCGGTAGCCTGGACGGGTGTTGTTCGACATCAACGGCGGCGAGCTCCTCGTCATCCTGCTCGTCGCCGTGATCGTCATCGGGCCGTCCCGGCTGCCGCGGTACGCCGAGCAGCTCGCCCGCCTCACGAAGCAGGCCCGGCACTTCCTGCAGGACGCCCGCAGCCGCGTGGACTCCGAGTTCGGCGACGAGGTCAAGGACATCGACTGGGAGGCGCTCGACCCGCGGCGCTACGACCCCCGCCGCATCGTGCGCGAGGCGCTGCTCGACCCGGAGCCCGGCGCCGCGTCGCGGGGCGCGGCCACCGCCCGGGCGTCGTCCGCCGCGACGACCGCGTCCGCCGCCGGCGCCTCCCGCCTCCCCGGCACCGCCCCGCCGCCCGCACCGCCCGCCCCGTTCGACGACGAGGCGACCTGACGCCCCGCACGCGCCCGCACCCCTCCACCGGGCCCCGGCCCCCGACCGTCAGAATGGACCCATGGTCTCCGGCTCCCCTCGCATCTTCTCCGGGATGCAGCCCACCTCCGACTCCCTCCACCTCGGCAACTACCTCGGCGCGCTGACCCAGTGGGTCGCGCTGCAGGACTCCTACGACGCGCTGTACTGCGTCGTCGACCTGCACGCGCTGACGGTCTCGCCGGACCCGGCCGCGCTCCGCGAGCGCACCCGGCGCACCGCGGCGCAGTACCTGGCCGCCGGCGTGGACCCCGAGCGCTCGATCCTGTTCGTGCAGTCGCACGTCGCCGAGCACGCCGAGCTCGCCTGGCTGCTGTCCTGCCAGACGGGCTTCGGCGAGGCCGGGCGCATGACGCAGTTCAAGGACAAGTCCGCGAAGCACGGGGCGGAGGGCACCTCGGTCGGGCTGTTCACGTACCCGATCCTCATGGCGGCCGACATCCTGCTGTACGACACGGCGCTGGTGCCGGTCGGCGAGGACCAGCGTCAGCACCTCGAGCTCACCCGCGACCTCGCGCAGCGCCTGAACTCCCGGTTCGGCGCGGGCACCGCCGTCGTCCCGGACGCCCACATCGTCAAGGCGACCGCGAAGATCTACGACCTGCAGGACCCGACGTCGAAGATGAGCAAGTCGGCCTCGAGCCCCAACGGCATCGTCGACCTGCTCGACCCGCCGAAGACCGTCGCGAAGCGCATCCGGTCGGCGGTGACGGACGCGATCGGCGAGGTGCGGTTCGACCGGGAGGCGCAGCCGGGCGTCGCCAACCTGCTGACGATCTTCTCCGCGCTCACGGGGCGTGACGTCGACTCCATCGTCGCCGACTACGAGGGCAAGGGCTACGGCCACCTGAAGGTCGACCTCGCGGAGGTCGTCACGGGCTTCCTCACCCCGTTCCAGGAGCGGGTGGACGGCTACCTGTCGGACCCGGCGTCGCTCGACGCCGTGCTGGCGGACGGCGCCGAGCGGGCCCGGGTGATCGCCCGCGCGACCCTCGGGCGGATCTCGGAGCGGTTCGGCCTGCTGCCGCGCCGCGGGACGGCATGAACCCCACCGGCCCGTTCGGCGAGGAGCTCCGGATCGGCGTGGCCGTCAGCGTCCCGGAGCCGTACGCCGGGGCGCTCCAGGCCGCCCGGGCGCGGGTCGGGGACCCGGCGGCCGACCTGATCCGGCCGCACATCACGCTGCTCGGCCCGACGGTGCTGCCGGCCGCGGCGCTGCCCGACGTCGACCGGCACCTGCGGGCTGTCGCGGCCGCGCACGCGCCGTTCACCGTGCACCTGCGCGGCACCGCGACGTTCCGGCCGGTGTCGCCCGTCGTCTTCGTGCAGGTCGTCGAGGGCATCGCGGCGTGCGAGGGGCTCGAGGTCGCGGTCCGGTCCGGCGTCCTCGCCCAGGAGCTGCGGTTCCACTACCACCCGCACGTGACCATCGCGCACGACGTGGACGACGCCGCGCTCGACCGCGCGTTCGAGGACCTCGCGGGGTTCGAGGCGCGGTTCGACGTCCCGGAGATCCACGTCTACGAGCACGGCGACGACGGCATGTGGCGGACCATCGGCGCGTACCGGCTCGGGGCGGACGCGCCCGGTCCCGCGACGTCCTGACCGGCGGGGACGTCCCCGCTCGGGATGCCGCGCGGACGGTCCGCTCCTAGGGTCGGACCATGGGAGTGCCGGCCGAACCACGCGGCGCCGGGCAGGCGCACGCCTCCGTCAGCAGCGCCGACGACGTCGCGGCCGGCAACCGCCGGGACATCGGCGCCCGCGTGTACCCGGGCGGCGCGGCGGGGCTGGTCGCCCGCGCGAAGGCCCTGCTCGCCTGGTGGCAGCAGACCCGGGCCGCCCGGGCGAACGCCCGGTTCGGCGCGGCGGGCGGCGGCGTGCTCACCGGCGGCATCGCGTACGCGACGATCTTCTCGCTGTTCGCCGGCCTGACCATCGGCTACACCGTCTTCATGGCGGTGCTCGGCAACAACGCGGAGCTGCGCAGCACGGTGCTGACGACCATCGACGCGAACCTGCCCGGGCTGGTGAAGACGAGCAGCCGCGACGACGGCATCGTCGACCCGGACACGCTGGTCCTCAGCACCGGGGTCGGCATCGCCGGCGTGGTCGCCGTCGTCGTGCTGGTCGTGAGCGCGATCTCGGCCATGGCGGCGCTCCGCACGGCCGTGCGCGCGATGTTCGCCGACACCGGCCCCGGCGGCAACGTCGTGGCGAGCAAGCTGCGCGAGCTCGGGGGCTTCGCCGGCATCGCGCTGGCCATCCTGCTGTCCGCGGTGCTGTCGATCGCCACCACGACGGCCGCGGACTGGGCGCTCGGGGCCCTCGGTCTCGAGGGCTCCACGGCCGCGTCGTGGGTGCTGCGCGCCGTGGGGGTCCTCGTGGCGTTCGTCGTCGACGCGGGGACCTTCTGGATGGTCGTGGTGCTGCTCGGCGGGCAGCGTCCCGCGTGGCGGGACCTGCGTCAGGGCATGCTCGTCGCGGCGGTCGGCCTCGGCGTCGTGCGCGTGCTCGGGACCTCCGTGGTCGCCGGCTCGGCGCGCACCAACGCCGTGCTCGCGTCGTTCGCGGTGATCGTCACGCTGCTGGTGTGGGTCAACCTCATCGCCCGCGTGGTGCTGCTGGCCGCCGCGTGGACGGCCGACCCGCCGGCCGCGCAGCAGGACGCCGCACCGGACGACGCTCCTGCCACCGCGGGCTGACGGACCCGGTGCGCGCGGGGCGGTAGGTCTCGCCCTCCGGTGCCGTTCGGATCCGTCGGGACGGGCTCACCGGGCGTGTTCGTGTGGACGGATCCGCAGTGCTGGGCGGTGGCGCGCGGGTCCCCTCGCCCGGCGTCGGTGATCGGATCCGTCGGGACGGACCCGCCGGGCGTGTGGGTGCCGAAGGGTCCGAACGGTCCGGGGCGTACCACGGGGCCCGGGTCGCGGCGCAGGCCCGTACGCGACGCGGACCTGGCCTCGTGCGGCGACGCCCGGGGTCCCGCTCCTCCACAGGACGTGGCCTCGGTGATCGTCCCCAGAGCGCCGGCGGCAGAAGGTCCGTCGACGGAGACGCTCGTGGACGCTGGTCACATGGCGGCGACAAGGGCCCTCCCCAGTGTGATGACCACCGCTCAGGCGCGGGCGTTCGGCGTCGCACGGCTCCTGCGCGACGGGAGCTACATCCGGGCGGCTCGTGGTCTGTGGATGGTCGTCGGTTCCGACCCGGCGGATCCCGGTACCCGTGTGCTGCTCGCGATCACCGCCGCTCCCGACGACGCGGTCGTCGGCGGGTGGGCCGCCGCCCGGGTGCACGAGCGGCGCCGTCTGGGGCGATCCGAGGTCCCCCAGTTCGACGGCGCGTGGGGCTCCCCGGACGCACCGGAACCCGTCCTGCTGCTCGTCCCGCCGGAGACGCGACTCGTGGCACGGCCGTTCCACCGCGTGGTGAGGACGCCTGTGGCAGCGGCCGAGCGGGAGCGGGTCGACGGCATCGAGGTCACGACACCGCTCCGCACGGCCTTCGACCTGGCCCGGCTGTCCCCGCTGCCCCAGGCGGTGGCTGCGATCGACCGGCTCCGGGCGCTCCGCCTGGTGGATCCGGACCAGCTCGCGGAGCTCCTGGAGGAGAGGCGTCACCTCACCGGTGCCGCCCGCGGACGTCGGGCCGTGGCCCTGTCGACGGACGGTGTCGAGTCGCGGCAGGAGTCGGCGATGAGACTGCTCTGGTGCGAGGCCGGTCTCCGGCCTCCGACGTCGAACGCGGTGATCCGCGACGCGCGCGGTGGCTTCGTGGCGCGCGTGGACGTCCTCGACCCGGACGTCGGGCTCGTGGGCGAGTACGACGGGGCCGTCCACGCCTCGGCGCAGCAGCGGAGTTCCGACGCGGCCCGGCAGCAGCGGCTCGAGCGCCTCGGGCTCGTCGTCGTGCGGGCGACGGCGGCCGACCTCGCGACGCGCGCGGCCCGGGCGGAGTGGTGCCGCCTGCTCCGTGATGCCCACCGTCGGGCGGTGCCTCGCGCATCGGCCGGTGCGTGGAGCGCTCGCTGAGTCGAGGCCCGGCTCGGGGCCCGGGACCGGGGTGGTCCCACCGCGCGAGAGGTGCACGGCCCGCCCACGTCGACGTGCGCTCCGGGTTGGTGTCCGGGCGGTCGCCCCGAGGGATCCCTCGGCACGGACGCGCCGAGCGTGTCTGCCTGTTCGGATCCGAACGACCACCTGACAGCAGCGCTCGGAGGGGAGACCCGCGCGGCCCGGCCGGACGTGGGGATCCCTCGGCACGGACGCGCCGAGCGTGTCTGCCTGTTCGGATCCGAACGACCACCTGACAGCAGCTCTCGGAGGGGAGACCCGCGCGGCCCGGCCGGACGTGGGGATCCCTCGGCACGGACGCGCCGAGCGTGTCTGCCTGGTCGGATCCGAACGACCACGTGACAGCGGCTCTCGGAGGGGAGACCGCGCGCCCCGGCCGGACGTGTGGATCCCTCGGCACCGACGCGCCCGGCGTGTTGGTGCGTTCGGATCCGAACGCACAAGCAGGTGCGGGGTCACACAGGTGAGGGCCCGGGCCCCCGAGGGGTCAGAACGCGCGGGTGATCATCGCGCGCTTGACCTCCTGGATCGCCTTGGTGACCTCGATGCCGCGCGGGCACGCCTCCGTGCAGTTGAAGGTCGTGCGGCAGCGCCACACGCCCTCCTTGTCGTTGAGGATCTCGAGGCGCTGCGCCCCGCCCTCGTCGCGGCTGTCGAAGATGAACCGGTGCGCGTTGACGATCGCGGCCGGTCCGAAGTACTGGCCGTCCGTCCAGAACACCGGGCACGACGAGGTGCACGCGGCGCAGAGGATGCACTTGGTGGTGTCGTCGAACCGGGCGCGCTGCTCGGGGGACTGCAGCCGCTCGCGGGACGGCTCGGTCCCCGTGGTGATGAGGAACGGCATGATCTCGCGGTAGGAGGCGAAGAACGGCTCCATGTCGACCACGAGGTCCTTGATCACCGGCAGGCCCTTGATGGGCTCGACGAGGATCGGCTTGTCGGGGTTGAGGTCCTTGAGCAGGGCCTTGCAGGCGAGCCGGTTGCGGCCGTTGATCCGCATGGCGTCGGAGCCGCAGACGCCGTGCGCGCACGAGCGGCGGAACGTCAGCGACCCGTCGTGCTCCCACTTGATCTTGTGCAGCGCGTCGAGCAGGCGGTCGGTGCCGTGGGCGGTGACCGTGAACTCCTGCCAGTACGGCTCGTCGCCGTGGGTCTCGGGGGTGTAGCGGCGGATCCTCAGGGTGACGTCGAACGTCGGGATCTCGCCGGCCTTCGGCTCGGTCCCGGCCGAGCGCTCTGCGACAGCAGTCATCAGTACTTCCGCTCCATCGGCTGGTACACGGTGGTCACGACGGGCTTGATGCCCAGGAGCACGACGGGACGGCCGGGGCCCGGTGCGGGCACCTCCTCGCCCTTCGGCGCGGAGCCGGCGGGGGAGTCGACGGGCACGCCCGGCTCCCGGCGGTACGCCATGGTGTGCTCCATGAAGTTCGCGTCGTCGCGCTGCGGGTAGTCCTCGCGGAAGTGCCCGCCGCGGGACTCGCGCCGGTTCAGCGCCCCGACGACGACGGTCTCGGCGACGTCGAGCAGGAACCCGAGCTCGATCGCCTCGATGAGGTCGGTGTTGAACGCGCGCCCCTTGTCCTGCACGGACACCCGCGTGTAGCGCTCCTGCAGCGCCTGGATGTCGGAGAACGCCTGCCGCAGGGACTCCGCGGTGCGGAACACCTGGGCGTTGGTGTCCATCGTCTGCTGCAGCTCGCGGCGCACGTCGGACACCCGCTCGCCCTGCGGGCGGCTGCGCATCGTCTCGAGCTGCTCGACGACGGCCGCCTCCGGCGCCTCGGGGAGCGCGACCCACGGCGCGGTGGCGGCGTACTCGGCGGCGGAGATGCCGGCGCGCTTGCCGAAGACGTTGATGTCGAGCAGGGAGTTCGTGCCGAGCCGGTTCGACCCGTGCACCGAGACGCAGGCGACCTCGCCGGCCGCGTACAGCCCCTTCACGACGTGCGTGGTGTCGCGCAGGACCTCGCCCTCGACGTTGGTCGGCACGCCGCCCATGGCGTAGTGCGCCGTCGGGTACACGGGCACGGGCTCGGTGTACGGCTCGATGCCGAGGTAGGTCCGCGCGAACTCCGTGATGTCGGGGAGCTTCGCGTCGATGTGCGCGGGGTCCAGGTGGGTCAGGTCGAGCAGGACGTAGTCCTTGTTCGGCCCGGCGCCGCGGCCCTCGCGCACCTCGTTGGCCATCGACCGGGCGACGATGTCGCGCGGCGCGAGGTCCTTGATGGTGGGGGCGTACCGCTCCATGAACCGCTCGCCGTCGGCGTTGCGCAGGATGCCGCCCTCGCCGCGCGCGGCCTCGGACAGCAGGATGCCGAGGCCCGCGAGGCCGGTCGGGTGGAACTGGAAGAACTCCATGTCCTCCAGGGGCAGCCCGCGGCGGTAGGCCAGCGCCATGCCGTCGCCGGTGAGGGTGTGCGCGTTGGAGGTCGTCTTGTAGATCTTGCCGGCGCCGCCGGTGGCCAGGACCACGGACTTGGCGCGGAAGACGTGGAGCTCACCGGTCGCCAGCTCGTACGCCACGACGCCGGAGACGGCGACGTCCTCGCCGTCGGGCACCTCGCGGCCTGTGAGGTCGTGGGTGAGCAGCAGGTCGAGCACGTAGAACTCGTTGAAGAACGCGACCTCGTTCTTCACGCACTGCTGGTAGAGCGTCTGCAGGATCATGTGCCCGGTGCGGTCCGCGGCGTAGCAGGCGCGGCGCACGGCGGCCTCGCCGTGGTTGCGGGTGTGGCCGCCGAACCGGCGCTGGTCGATCCGGCCCTCGGGGGTGCGGTTGAACGGCAGGCCCATGCGCTCCAGGTCGAGCACGGCGTCGATCGCCTCGTCGGCCATGATCGTCGCGGCGTCCTGGTCGACCAGGTAGTCACCGCCCTTGACGGTGTCGAACGTGTGCCACTCGGGGTTGTCGTCCTCGACGTTGCCGAGCGCGGCGCACATGCCGCCCTGCGCCGCCCCGGTGTGCGAGCGCGTGGGGTAGAGCTTCGAGATCACGGCGGTGCGCGTGCGGGCGGACGACTCGAGGGCGGCGCGCATCCCGGCGCCGCCGGCGCCGACGATCACGACGTCGAACTGGTGGGTCTGCATCGGGGTCGATGCCTCCAAAGCGGGAGCGGGTGGCGGGGGCGGGGCGTCAGGCGGTGCAGAACGACGGCAGCAGGTCCGCCGGACTGTTCGCGGGGCACGGGTCGAAGGTGAAGATCACCAGCGTGCCGAGCACCACCACGACGGTGAACGCCGTGTACAGGGCGAGCTTGAGCACCAGCCGGGTGCCGTCGCGCTCGGCGTAGTCGTTGATGATCGTCCGGACCCCGTTGGTGCCGTGGATCATCGCGAGCCACAGCATGAGCAGGTCCCAGATCTGCCAGAACGGGGACGCCCACTTGCCGGCGACGAACCCGAAGTCGATGGCCGAGATGCCCTCGCCGGCGACCAGGTTCACGAACAGGTGCCCGAAGATCAGCACGAGCAGCACGACGCCGGACGCGCGCATGAAGACCCAGCCGTAGAGCTCCCAGTTGCCGCGCGACGTCCGGCGGCCCGGCCCTGCTCCCCGCGTGCGCGGGGCGGCGATCGTCGTCATCACTCGCCTCCGAAGACGTGCATCAGGTGCCGCGGCAGGAAGCCCGCCATCGTCACGACGAACAGCCCGAGCACGACCCAGAGCATGACGCGCTGGTACTTCGCGCCCTTGGACCAGAAGTCCACGAGCAGGATCCGGATGCCGTTGAACGCGTGGAAGACGATGGCGGCCACGAGACCGGCCTCGCCGAGCCCCATGATCGGGTTCTTGTAGGTCCCGATCACGGCGTTGTACGCCTCGGGCGAGACCCGCACGAGCGACGTGTCCAGCACGTGCACGAGCAGGAAGAAGAAGATCAGCACGCCGGTCACGCGGTGGGCGACCCAGGACCACATGCCTTCGCGGCCGCGGTAGAGGGTGCCGCCGGGGGTCCGCTTCCGGGCCGCCCGGGGGGGTGCGGCGGCGGGCGCGGTCGGCGTCGTAGGCACCGTGGGCACGGTAGGCCTCCTGGCGAGTTCGGGCGGGACTGCAGTGTCCGGTCAGATCACTGTAGTGATGGTGCGCCGTCCGGCCCCGTGGGGGAGAACCGATCCGGCCCAGTGTGACGAACCGCACATGCCCGGAGGGACCGAAGTCCCTGGTCGGGCCGGGCCCGGGCCGTGGCGAGGCCGTGCGTGAGGAACCGGGGCCGGGGACCCCAGCGCCGCTACGCTGGCCGCCATGTCCGAGCGCCCGACGGTCCCGCCCGCACGCCCCCGCCCCGTCCCCGGCTTCCACGCCGTGGTGCCCGCCGGGGGAGCCGGCACCCGGCTCTGGCCGCTGTCCCGGCAGGGCTCGCCGAAGTTCCTGCACGACCTGACGGGGACGGGCCGCACCCTCCTGCAGGGCACGGTCGACCGGCTGGTCCCGCTGACGGGCGAGGACGGCGTGCTCGTGGTGACGGGCGTCCGGCACGCCGCCGCCGTGGCGGAGCAGCTGCCCGAGCTGGACGCGTCCCAGGTGCTCGCGGAGCCCTCGCCGCGCGACTCGATGGCCGCGATCGGGCTCGCGGCGGCGGTGCTCGCGCGACGGCACGGCCCGGAGACGGTGCTCGGCTCGTTCGCCGCGGACCACGTCATCGCCGACCTCGAGGCGTTCTGGGGCGCGGTCACCGAGGGCGTCGAGGCCGCGCGGGCCGGGTACGTCGTGACGATCGGCATCACCGCGACCGGGCCGTCGACGGCCTTCGGCTACGTCCGCTCCGGCGCCCCGCTCGGCGTGGCCGGCGCCCCGAGCGCCCGGCACGTCGCGGGCTTCACCGAGAAGCCCGACGCCGCGACCGCCGCCGAGTACCTCGCCACCGGGGAGTACCGCTGGAACGCGGGCATGTTCCTCGTGCAGGCGGGCGTCCTGCTGGACCACCTCGCGACCCAGCTCCCGCCTCTGGCCGAGGGGCTGCGCACGATCGCCGCGGCGTGGGACGACCCGGACCGCCGGGACGAGGTCCTGGCGGAGGTCTGGCCGGGCCTGACGAAGATCGCCATCGACCACGCCATCGCCGAGCCGGTCGCGGCCGCGGGCGGCGTGGCCGTCGTGCCGGGGTCGTTCACGTGGGACGACGTCGGCGACTTCGCGTCGCTGGGCGCGCTGCTGCCGACGGTCGACGCCGAGGCGGCCCGCACGCTCGGCGACGACGCGGCCGTGCAGCGGATCGCGGCGCCCGGCGCGCTGGTCGTCCCCGCCCCGGGTCGCACCGTCACCGTGCTCGGGGTCCCCGACGCGGTGGTCGTCGACACCCCGGACGCGCTGCTCGTCACCACGCGGGAGCACGCCCAGGCCGTGAAGCAGGCCGTGGACGGCTGGCGGGCGCGCGGGCGCGACGACCTGCTCTGACCTGCGTCCCGGCCCGTGGCCGTCCCCGGGCGGTCGCGGCGCGGGCGACTAGGGTCGGAGGCGTGATCGTCGACGCCTCCCGGGTGACCCAGCTGGTCGCCACGCTGCACCCCGAGCTCGTGGAGATCCGGCGGGACATCCACGCCCACCCCGAGCTCGGCCGCACGGAGCAGCGCACCACCCGGCTCGTCGCCGACCGCCTGCGCCTCGCGGGCCTGAGCCCGCGCCTGCTGCCGGGCACCGGCCTGACGTGCGACATCGGGCCGAGCCCGCTCGAGACCGGCCGCCGCCGCATCGCCCTGCGCGCGGACATCGACGCGCTGCCGGTGCAGGAGACCACCGGCCTGCCCTTCGCCTCGACGGTGCACGGCGTCGCGCACGCCTGCGGCCACGACGTCCACACCGCGGCGGTGCTCGGCGCCGGCCTGGTGCTCGCCGAGCTGCACGCCACCGGGGACCTGCCGGTCGGCGTGCGGCTCGTGCTGCAGCCCGCGGAGGAGGTGCAGCCGGGCGGCGCGCTCGACGTCATCGCCGCCGGCGGGCTCGACGGCATCGGCCGGATCTTCGCCGTGCACTGCGACCCCAAGGTCGACGTCGGCCGCATCGGCACCCGCATCGGGCCGATCACGTCCGCCTCCGACGAGATCACCGTCGTCGTCACCGGGCCCGGCGGGCACACGTCGCGCCCGCACCTGACGGGCGACGTCGTGTACGCGCTCGGCCAGGTCATCACGCAGGTGCCCGCCGTCCTCGGGCGCCGGCTGGACCCCCGGTCGGGCGTCAACCTGACCTGGGGCGCCGTGCAGGCCGGAGCCGCCCACAACGCCATCCCCGCCTCCGGGACCGTGCGCGGCACGCTGCGCTGCCTGGACGTGCGGGCGTGGGAGCGCGCGACGCAGGTGGTGCACGACGCGGTCGAGCAGGTCGTCGCGCCGTACGGGGTCGAGGTCGAGGTGCGCCACCAGCGGGGGGTGCCGCCGGTCGAGAACGACGAGCGCGCGGTCGCGGTGCTCGAGGGCGCCGCGCGCGACGTGCTCGGCGAGGACTCCGTGCAGCTCACCGAGCAGTCCCTCGGCGGCGAGGACTTCGCCTGGTACCTGACCAAGGTGCCGGGGGCGATGGCGCGGCTCGGCACCCGCACGCCGGGCGGCCGGACCTACGACATCCACCAGGGCGACCTCGTGGTCGACGAGCAGGCGATCGCCGCGGGAGCGGCGCTGCTGGCGCGGGCCGTGCTGCGGGCGGGCGCCGACGGGCAGGCGGGCTGAGCCCCCGTGCACCCGGCCGGGTGACGGCGGGACGCCCGAGAGGTCCCGATTGTTCCAAGTCCGTAACGAAGGGGCGGTGTGACCGCCCGGTAACACAGCGGACACCTGCGCCTCGCTAGGGTCGTGCCGAACACCGGACGGACCCTGCTCCCGGGCCGCGCGCAACGGCGCGTGCGGCACGGGCCGGGCCCCGGACCGGTCGACGACGAGAAGCAGGAGTGTCGCGTGAAGAAGATCATCCGTGTGGCCGCCCTGAGCGGGGCTGTCGCGCTCGCCCTCGCCGCGTGCGGCAGCGCGCCCGAGGACTCCGAGGAGACCGGCGGCTCCGACACCGGCGCGTCGGACTTCAAGGCCTGCATGGTCTCCGACTCGGGCGGTTTCGAGGACAAGTCCTTCAACCAGTCCGGTGCCGAGGGCCTCGACCGCGCGGTCGACGAGCTGGGCGTCCAGGAGGTCAAGGTCGAGTCCCAGGCCGAGACCGACTTCACGCCGAACATCGACTCGCTGGTCCAGCAGGACTGCGACCTCATCATCGGCGTCGGCTTCCTCCTCGAGGACCCGATCCAGACGGCCGCCGAGGCGAACCCGGACATCGAGTTCGCGCTGATCGACTCGTCGTTCTCCGACGCCGACTTCAACCCGGTCACGCTGGACAACGCCAAGCCGCTGCTGTTCAACACGCAGGAGGCCGCCTACCTCGCCGGCTACGCCGCCGCGGGCACGTCGGCCACCGGCACCGTCGCGACGTTCGGCGGCATCCAGCTGCCGTCGGTCTCGATCTTCATGGACGGCTTCGCCGACGGCGTCGCGAAGTACAACGAGGACAACGGCGCTGACGTCAAGGTCCTCGGCTGGGACAAGGAGGCCCAGACGGGTTCCTTCACCGGTGACTTCGAGAACCAGGCCAACGGCCAGAACCTCGCCAAGGGCTTCATCGACCAGGGCGCGGACGTCATCATGCCCGTCGCCGGCCCGGTCGGCCTCGGCGCGGCGGCGGCGGCCCAGGAGGCCGGCGACGTCTCGATCGTCGGCGTGGACGCCGACTGGTACCTCACGGCCCCGGACTACTCCGCGATCGTCCTGACCTCGGTCATGAAGGAGATCGGCCAGGCCGTGTTCGACACGGTCTCGGAGGCCGCCGACGGCAACTTCTCCGCCGAGCCGTACGTCGGCACGCTGGAGAACGGCGGCATCGGCATCGCCCCGTTCCACGACTTCGACTCGGTGGTCCCGGACGACGTCAAGACCGCGGTCGAGGACCTCAAGGCCCAGATCATCTCCGGTGACCTGGTCGTGGAGTCCCCGAGCCAGAACTGACGCAGCACCCAGGGGTGGCCCGGGCAGCAGGTCTGCCCGGGCCACCTCCTGCGTTCACCCCCACACGCACGCCGGGGCATGCCCACAAGGCGCCGTATTTGCCCTAGTGTGCGCACGACGAACGACCGAAGGAGCAGGCCCACGTGAAGCTGGAGCTGCGGGGGATCACCAAGCGTTTCGGCGCCCTGGTGGCGAACGACCACATCGACCTCGTGGTCGAGCCCGGCGAGATCCACGCGCTGCTGGGCGAGAACGGCGCGGGCAAGAGCACGCTCATGAACGTGCTCTACGGGTTCTACGACCCGGACGACGGGCAGATCCTCGTCGACGGGGCGCCCGTGACGTTCACCGGACCCGGCGACGCGATGGCCGCCGGCATCGGCATGGTGCACCAGCACTTCATGCTCGTGCCCGTGTTCACCGTCGCGGAGAACGTCGTCCTCGGCTACGAGCCGGTCAAGGGCGGCGGGCTCATCGACCTGCCCGAGGCGCGGCGCCGCGTCAAGGAGATCTCCGACCGCTTCGGGTTCGACGTGGACCCCGACGCCCTGGTCGAGGACCTCCCCGTCGGCGCGCAGCAGCGGGTGGAGATCATCAAGGCGCTGTCGCGCGACGCGAAGGTCCTCATCCTGGACGAGCCCACCGCGGTGCTCACGCCCCAGGAGACCGACGAGCTCATCGCGATCATGCGGCAGCTCAAGGCGGCCGGCACGTCCATCGTCTTCATCACCCACAAGCTCCGTGAGGTCCGCGCCGTCGCGGACCGCATCACGGTCATCCGCCGCGGCAAGGTCGTCGGCAGCGCGTGGCCGGACGCCGCGGAGACCGAGCTCGCGTCGCTCATGGTCGGCCGGTCGGTGTCGCTCGGCGTGGACCGCGCGCCCGCGCAGCCGGGCGAGGTGGCGCTGCGGGTCCGGAACCTGTCGGTCCTGGACGAGGCCGGCGTGCGCCAGGTCGACGACGTGTCGTTCGACGTGGCGCGCGGCGAGATCGTCGCGGTGGCCGGCGTGCAGGGCAACGGCCAGACCGAGCTGACGGAGGTCATCCTCGGGCTCCAGCAGCCCGTCGCCGGCTCCGTGGTGCTGGACGGCACCGAGCTGGTGGGCCGCTCGGTCAAGGACGTGCTCCAGGCGGGCGTCGGGTTCGTGCCCGAGGACCGCACCGAGGACGGCCTGGTCGCCGACTTCTCGGTGGCCGAGAACCTCATCCTCGACCTGTACGACCGCGAGCCGTTCGCCCGCGGGATCTCGCTCGACCCCCGCGCCGTCCGGGAGAACGCCGAGCAGCGCACCGTCGAGTTCGACGTCCGGACGCCGTCGGTCGACGCGCACGCCGGCACGCTGTCCGGCGGCAACCAGCAGAAGGTCGTCCTGGCCCGCGAGATGTCCCGGCCGCTGCGCCTGTTCATCGCGTCGCAGCCGACGCGCGGCCTCGACGTCGGGTCCATCGAGTTCGTGCACAAGCGCGTCGTGCAGGAGCGGGACAACGGCACCCCGGTGATCATCGTGTCCACCGAGCTCGACGAGGTGCTCGCGCTGGCCGACCGGATCGTCGTCATGTACCGCGGCCGCATCGTCGGCATCGTGCCCGGCGGCACCGACCGGGACGTCCTGGGCCTCATGATGGCCGGCGTGCCGCAGGTCGAGGCCGAGCAGCAGGCCGCGACCCACCACACCGTGCTCGGCGTGGCCGACATCGACGCCTCCGAGGAGGAGAGCAAGTGAGCGAGGCGACCCCCGCCCCCGACAAGCCGGCCGGGTCCACGGCGCCGGCCCCCCGGCGCGACGACGGCCTGGAGGCCCGCGCCCAGGGCGCGCTGCGCGAGATGCTCTCCAGCTCCTGGCTGGTGACGGTCGCCGCCGTCGTGCTCGCGCTGATCATCTCCGGCGTGCTCATCGCGGCCGCCGACTCCGCCGTGCAGGACGCGGCGGGCTACCTGTTCGCGCGCCCGTCGGACTTCTTCTCCGCCGTGTGGACCGCCGTCTGGGGCGCGTACCGCGCGCTGTTCGAGGGCGCCGTCCTCGACCCGACGGCCTCGTCGTTCGTCCGGGCGATCCGGCCGATCACCGAGACCATGACCTGGTCGGTGCCGCTGATCCTCGCGGGCCTCGGCCTCGGGATCGGCTTCCGCGCCGGGATGTTCAACATCGGTGCGCAGGGCCAGATCATCCTCGGCGCGGTGTTCGCCGGGTACATCGGCTTCGCGTTCTCGCTGCCCCCGGGGCTGCACCTGCTGCTCGCCGTCATCGGCGGCGCCATCGGCGGCGGCCTGTGGGCCGGGATCGCCGGCTACCTCAAGGCCCGGACCGGCGCCAACGAGGTGATCGTGACGATCATGCTGAACAACATCGCGATCTACCTGGTGGGCTACCTGCTGACGCTCGGCGCGTTCAAGCGCGGGGGCAGCAACAACCCGATCTCGCCGCCGATCAAGGACAGCGCGCTGTACCCGCAGCTGCTCGGCTCGCAGTTCCGGCTGCACCTCGGGTTCGTCGTGGCGATCCTCGCCGCGGTGTTCGTGTGGTGGCTCATGAACCGGTCGACGATCGGCTTCGCGTTCCGGGCGGTCGGCTCCAACTCGAGCGCCGCCCGCACGGCCGGCATCAACGTCAACCGCATGTACCTGTGGGTCATGGTCGTCGCCGGCGCCCTGGCGGGCCTGGCCGGCACGGCGCAGGTGCTCGGCACCGAGAAGGTGCTCACCGCCGGCGTCGCGGCGTCCTTCGGGTTCGACGCGATCACCGTGGCGCTGCTCGGCCGGTCCAAGCCGCTCGGCACGTTCCTGGCCGGTCTGCTGTTCGGCGCGCTGCGCGCCGGCGGCTTCGCGATGCAGTCCCGGACCGGCACGCCGATCGACATCGTGCTCGTCGTGCAGTCGCTGGTCGTGCTGTTCATCGCGGCGCCGCCGCTGGTGCGAGCCGTCTTCCGCCTCCCGTCCCCGCGCGGCGCGTCGGGGGCTGCCCCCGAGCTGTCCGCCCCCGTCGTGAAGGAGGCCGCAGCGTGAGCGCCGTGACCGCCCCCGCCCCGGCCGCGCCGGCGCCCGCCACGGGCAAGCCGCTGCCGCCGATCTCCTACAAGGCGCCGATCGGCTACGCGTCCGTCGCCGTGCTCGCCCTGCTGCTGTTCGGCATCCTGCCGGCGTCCGGCCGGGAGACCACGTTCACCGTGTTCTGGCCGGGGGAGAACCTGGCCTTCACGGTGCCGTCGAAGCTCACCGCGCTCCTGCTGTGCCTGGTCGCGGTCGCGCTGGCGGCGTGGACGTTCCAGGCCGCCCGCACCCGCCGGAAGACCGGCATCTGGCTGCCCGCGGTGTACGCGGTCGCGCTGATCTTCGCGCTGCTCACCTGGGCGGTGGCGGACAAGGCCCAGCCCCTGCCGCTGACGTCGCTGCTGCAGGGCTCGCTGTTCCTCGCGGTGCCGCTGGTGTTCGGCTCGCTCGCCGGCCTGCTGTGCGAGCGCTCCGGCATCATCAACATCGCGATCGAGGGCCAGCTGCTCGCGGGCGCGTTCCTCGCCGCGGTCGTCGCGACGCTCACCCAGAGCGCGTACATGGGTCTGCTCGCGGCACCCGTCGCCGGCGCGCTCGTCTCGGCGCTGCTGGTGGCGTTCGCCATCAAGTACGTCGTGGACCAGATCATCGTGGGCGTCGTGCTCAACGTGCTGGTCGTCGGCATCACGAGCTACCTGTTCTCGACGGTGCTCAAGGAGAACGCCGGCACGCTCAACACCCCGCCGCGCCTGCCGACCCTGGCGATCCCCGGCCTGTCCGACATCCCGGTCATCGGCCCGGTGCTGTTCCGCCAGACGGCGCTGGTGTACGTGATGTACGTCGTGGTGATCGTGCTGCAGGTCCTGGTGTTCCGCAGCCGCTGGGGCCTGCGCATGCGGGCCGTCGGCGAGCACCCGAAGGCGGCCGACACCGTCGGCATCAACGTCAACCGCACGCGTCTGCGCAACACCCTGCTGGGCGGCGCGGTCGCGGGTCTCGGCGGAGCGTTCTTCACCGTCGCGAACGGCCTGGCGTTCGGCAAGGAGATGACCGGCGGCAAGGGCTTCATCGCCCTCGCGGCGATGATCCTCGGCCGGTGGAGCCCCAAGGGCGCGCTGGCCGCCGCGCTGCTGTTCGGGTTCGCCGACAACCTCCAGGTCGTGCTCGGCATCATCGGCACGCCCATCCCCAGCCAGATCATGCTGATGACCCCGTACGTGGTGACGATCTTCGCGGTCGCCGGCCTCGTCGGCCGCGTGCGGGCCCCCGCCGCCGAGGGCATCGCCTACGTGAAGTGACCCCCCGCCGGCCGCGTCCCCGACGCGGCCGGCGGCGGTCTGCGCGGGGCGGGGCACCCGCCCCCGGAAGGAGCACCATGACCACCCCCGAGATCGACTGGGACGCGCTGCGGGCCGCCGCCACCGAGGTGATGCACCGCGCGTACGTGCCGTACTCGAAGTTCCCCGTCGGGGTCGCCGCGCTCGTCGACGACGGCCGGGTCGTCACCGGCTGCAACGTCGAGAACGCGTCCTACGGCCTGACCCTGTGCGCCGAGTGCGCGCTGGTGTCCGGCCTGCACGTGTCCGGCGGCGGGCGCCTCGTGGCGTTCGCCTGCGTGGACGCCCACGGCAACGCCCTGATGCCGTGCGGCCGCTGCCGCCAGCTCCTGTGGGAGCACGGCGGTCCGGACCTGCTCGTCGACACGGTGAGCGGGATCAAGCCGATGACCGAGGTCCTGCCCGACGCGTTCGGGCCGTCGGACCTGGTCGAGAGGAAGTCGTCGTGAGCACCCCCAGCACCGAGCAGTTCGACGCCGTCGACGTCATCGTCACCAAGCGGGACGGCGGCCGGCTCTCCGACGCCCAGATCGACTGGGTGATCGACGCGTACACCCGCGGCGTCGTCGCCGAGGAGCAGATGTCCGCCCTCAACATGGCGATCCTGCTCAACGGCATGGACCGCGCGGAGATCGCGCGCTGGACCGCGGCGATGATCGCGTCCGGCGAGCGCATGGACTTCTCCGGTCTGCGCCGCCCCACGGCCGACAAGCACTCCACCGGCGGCGTCGGCGACAAGATCACGCTGCCGCTCGCGCCCCTCGTGGCCGTGTTCGACGTGGCGGTCCCGCAGCTGTCGGGCCGCGGCCTCGGGCACACCGGCGGCACGCTCGACAAGCTCGAGTCGATCCCCGGCTGGCGCGCGGCGCTGAGCAACGACGAGATGATGGCGCAGCTCGACGACGTCGGCGCGGTCATCTGCCAGGCCGGCTCCGGCCTCGCCCCCGCCGACCGCAAGCTCTACGCGCTGCGGGACGTCACCGGCACCGTCGAGGCCATCCCGCTGATCGCCTCGTCCATCATGAGCAAGAAGATCGCCGAGGGCACGGGCGCGCTCGTGCTCGACGTCAAGGTCGGGTCCGGCGCGTTCATGAAGGACCTGGACCGCGCGCGCGAGCTCGCCCGCACCATGGTCGACCTCGGCACCGACGCGGGCGTGCGGACCGTCGCGCTGCTCACCGACATGTCCACGCCGCTCGGCCTCACCGCGGGCAACGCGCTCGAGGTCCGGGAGTCCGTGGAGGTGCTCGCCGGTGGCGGGCCGTCCGACGTCGTCGAGCTCACCGTCGCGCTGGCGCAGGAGATGCTCGCGGCCGCCGGGAAGCCGGACGTCGACGTGCGGGCCGCGCTCGCCGACGGGCGGGCGATGGACGTCTGGCGCCGGATGATCGAGGCGCAGGGCGGCGACGCCGACGCGACGCTGCCGGTCGCCCGGCACACCGAGCAGGTGCTCGCGCCCGCCGACGGCGTCCTGACCCGGCTCGACGCGTACCAGGTCGGCATCGCGGCGTGGCGGCTCGGCGCCGGGCGCGCCCGCCGGGAGGACCCGGTGCAGGCCGGCGCGGGCGTCGAGATGCACGCGAAGCCCGGCGACACCGTGCGGGCCGGTCAGCCGCTGCTGACCCTGCACACCGACACCCCGGAGCGGTTCCCGCGGGCGCTCGGCGCGCTCGAGGGCGCGTTCGACGTGGCGCCGGAGGCGGCGACCGCGCCGACGCCGCTGGTCCTGGACCGCATCGCGGCGTCCTGACGCCCCGGCCCGGGTCCGCGGGCCTGCTCCCGGACCCGGGCCGCACCCGCGCGCCGGGCCCGCGTGCGCCGTGCCCGCGTGCACGCATCCGCCCCCCCGCGCTCGCCGTCCGCCGACGAGATTGCCGTTGTTGTGGGCTTCCGGCCGCGGAACCCCGCAACGACGGCAATCTCGACGGGCGCGGGCACAGGCGGGGCGGGCACGGGCGGGCGCGTACGGTTCGTTGCGGACGCGGACGCGGACGCGGATGTGCATGCGGTTGCGGACGCGGACGCGCTGCGGGGGGCTCGGGCCGAGGCGGAGGTGAGGGTGTGAGCGGGATGCAGGTCACGACGCTGCTGCGCGCCGTCCGCGGCCGGGTCGTCCCCGCGCCGCCCGCGACCGCGCCGGACGCGGCGTCGGACCCCGTGCCGGTGCCCCGGCCGGCGCTGCCCGACCCGCTGCGCCCCGTCCTGGCGGCGCTCGACGCGGGTGCGCGCCGGCAGGTGCTCGCCCCGCTGGACGTGCCCGCCGGCCGGACCGTGCGGTGGGGCACCGCGGCCGCGCGCCAGGTGGACGGCACGACGTGCGGCGCCGCCGTGCTCGGGATGCTGGCGGCCGCGGGCGACCCCGTCCTGGCGACGTGGCTGGTGACGGGCGAGCTGTGCGCGCCCGTCCCGCCCGAGCTCGCGGGCCTCGACCTGCCCGCGCCCCCGTCGCCGCACGACCCGGACGCCCCGGACTGGTTCCGGTCGCCGGGCGGGGCCGTCGTGCACGGCGCGGCGACGCCCGTGCAGGCGTCCGCCCAGCGGTGGGGCCTGCTCCAGGCGGCCCTGCACCGGCGCAGCACGCGGCGGGCCGTGCTGGGCGTGCTGCCCTGGCCGCGGTCGCTCGGCACGCCACCGTGGGGCGCGGCCCGGGTCGCGCGGTTCCCCGGTGCGACCTACCGCTCGGTGCTCGTGGACGACACGCGCCCGGACGAGGTGGACGACCTGCTGGCGCGCGTGGACGCCGCGCTGGACCGGGGCGTGCCGGTGCCGCTCTACGCGGGCGGCGACACGTCCGGCGGCCTCGGGGCCGCGCTGCCGCGCCACGTCGTCCTCGCGGTCGCGCGCACCGGCGAGAGCTACCGGGTGTACGAGCCCGGGGCGGGCCGGGTGCTGGGCGTGACCCGCGCGACGCTGCGGTCGCCGTCCGGCCCCGTCGCCGCCCTCGGCCACTGGAGCCACCTGGCCTGGGCGCTGCTGCCGGTGCCCCGGCGGGCCTGACCCGCGCTGCCCTGGCGGTCCCGCGCGCGGCGGGTCACGATGGAGGCGTACAGCAGCCGACGTCAGGAGGCGCCATGAGCACCGTGCCCGGAGACCGGACCTGGCGGGACGCCGGACTCGTCGAGCCCGCGCTGACCGACCTGCCCGAGGTCGAGCCCGACGACGACCGCGACGCGCGCGACGGCGCGTACGACCCCGACGAACCCCGCCCGGACCTGGCCGGCGAGGCCGACCCCGCCGACGTCGCCGAGCAGGTCACGCCCGTCCCCGACGACGACTCGGAGGAGTACCCGGCCTGACCCGCGCGGAACGCTCCCGGGCGGTCGGTCGGCGGGCGCCCGGCAGCCCCTGGGCGATGCGACGGTCCGCATCGTGGACCAGTACGGTGGGCGCATGACCGCGACCCTCGAGCAGATCGTCGCGCTGCCGAAGGTGCTGCTGCACGACCACCTCGACGGCGGCGTGCGCGCGGCCACGGTCGTCGAGCTCGCCGCCGAGGCCGGGCACGCGCTGCCGACCACGGACGCGGACGAGCTCGCGGCCTGGTTCCACGCGCAGGCCGGGTCGGGGAGCCTCGAGGCCTACTTGGCGACGTTCGCGCACACGGCGGGCGTCATGCAGACCGCCGACGCGCTGCGACGGGTCGCACGGGAGGCGGTGCTCGACCTCGCCGCCGACGGCGTGGTGTACGCCGAGGAGCGGTTCGCGCCGGAGCTGCACCAGGCCCGCGGGCTCTCGCTGCAGCACGCGGTCGACGCCGTCCGCGAGGGCCTCGCCGAGGGGGAGGCCCAGGCGGCGGCGCAGGGGCGGACCATCCGCACCGGCCTGCTGCTGTGCGCGATGCGGGACTCGGACCGCGCGGACGAGGTCGCGGCGCTCGCCCTGGCGAACCGGGACCGCGGTGTGGTCGGCTTCGACGTCGCGGGGCCGGAGGACGGGTACCCCGCGAGTGCGATGGGGGCGGCGTTCGCGCAGCTGCGGGCCGCGCGGTTCCCGGTGACCGTGCACGCCGGCGAGGCCGCCGGCCGCGACTCCCTGGACGGCGCGGTGGACGTGGGGGCGCTGCGGCTCGGCCACGGCATCCGCCTGCTCGACGACGTCCGCGCCGACGGCGAGGGCGGCCTGCGGCTCGGCCGGCTCGCGCACTGGGTCCGGGACCGGCGCATCGCTCTGGAGGTCTGCCCGACGTCGAACGTCCAGACCGGCGGTGCGGCGTCCTACGCCGACCACCCCGTGACGACGCTGCTCCGGCTGGGCTTCGCGGTCACCGTGAACACGGACAACCGCCTGCAGTCCCGCACCACGCTGAGCCGGGAGCTGCACCTGCTCGTCTCCGAGGCCGGCTGGACGCCGGACGACCTGCGCGCGGTCACGGTCACCGCCGCGCGGCACGCGTTCCTCCACGAGGACGAGCGCACCGACCTCGTCGACCGGGTGATCCTGCCCGGCCACGCACCCACCGCACCAGGAAGGCACCGCGCATGAGCGCCTCGTTGGACGCCGCAGGACTGGCGAAGTTCGTCGACCACACGCTGCTGAAGCCGGAAGCGACGCGCGCAGACGTCGAGGCGCTGATCGCCGAGGGCGTCGAGCTCGGCGTCTACTCCGTGTGCGTCTCCCCGTCGTTCCTGCCGCTGGACGCCCGCGGGCTCAAGGTCGCGACCGTCTGCGGCTTCCCGTCGGGCAAGCACCACAGCGACGTCAAGGCCGCCGAGGCCGCCCGCTCCGTCGCCGACGGCGCCGACGAGGTCGACATGGTCATCGACGTGGGTGCCGCGAAGGAGGGCCGGTTCGCCGACGTGCAGGCCGACGTCGCCGCCGTGCGTGCCGCCGCGCCCGCGCCGACCGTGCTCAAGGTCATCATCGAGTCCGCCGCGCTGACGGACCACGAGATCGTCGAGGTGTGCCGTGCCGCCGAGGCCGCGGGCGCCGACTTCGTCAAGACCTCCACCGGGTTCCACCCCGCCGGCGGCGCGTCCGTGCACGCCGTCGAGATCATGGCGGCCACCGTCGGCGGCCGGCTGGGCGTCAAGGCGTCGGGCGGCATCCGGACGACGGCCGACGCGCTCGCGATGGTCGAGGCCGGCGCCACCCGCCTGGGCCTGTCGGGCACCGCGGCGGTGCTCGGCGGGTTCGAGGCGGACGGCGGGTACTGACCTCCTGACGCCCCGCCGCCGGTCCCGTGGGCCGGCGGCGGTGCCGGGCCCGGCCCGGCGTCAGTGCGGCGGGCGCAGGTCGGCGAACGCCGTGTCCGCCGTGCAGCCGAGCTCCCCGGGCAGCAGGTACACCGACGGGACGTCGACGTCCCGGACCTCGCCCTGGAACCGCCCCACGAGCACGCAGTCGTGGGCGTCGCCGGTCGCGACGGCCACGGACGTGCCCTCGACGTGGGCCGTGACCTCCGCGAGCGGCGTCACGTCGTTGTCGTGCGGCTCGAGCAGGGCGGTGACCTCCGCGACGATCTCGTCCTCCGACGGCGGGTCCTCCGGCAGGGCCTGCAGCACCGACCACACCGCCTCCTCGGCGTTCGCGGCGATCTCCGGACGCTCCGACGGCGGCGCGGGGACCTCCTCGAGGGTGTCGGGGCAGTCGGCGCCGCGGATGTCCTGGGCGCCCCAGTGGTCGAACATGACCCGGTAGCAGTACGGCCCCGGGTCCTGCTCGCGGTCCGAGTCCCAGTAGCCCGCGGCCCGGCGCGTGTCGCTCACGGTCAGCCCGAACGTGATCCACCCGATCGGCTCGCCGCCGTTCCGCGCGGACGCGTCGCCCTCCTCGACGTCCAGCATCATGATCGGGCCCTGCTCGGTGGCGGCCTCCGCGCGCCGGGCGAACTCCACGATGTCGGGGGCGTAGCTCTCGAAGGCCAGGTCGTCGAGCAGGGACTGCACGGCGTGGCTCGCGACCTCCTCGCCGAGGTCCGTCGGGGACGAGCACGCGGCCAGACCCACGACGAGCGCCGCGGCGGCGGTCAGGCCGAGGGCGGCGCGGCGGGCCGGGGTCGGGTGCACGGGCGTCACCGTAGCGGCCCGGTGGCGCCGGCCGGGCGGGTTCCGCGGGACGTGCCCGCACGTCACCCGCCTGCCCGGCGTCCCGCGCCGTGCCCGCCGCGCCGGCGGTGCTCGTCGCGCCGATCGCGCCGGCCGTGCCCGTCGCACCGGTCGGGCCCGTCGCGCCGGTCGGGCCGGTCGCGCGGGTCGGGTCGCCCGCCGCGGGGCCTCAGAGACCCAGCGCCGCCGCCACGTCCGCGCGCACCGCGTCGAGCCGCTGCCGCGCCGCCGCACGGGCCGCGCCGACCGTCTCCGGGGAGGCGTGCTCCTCGACCGGCACGACGACCTCGAGGTAGCACTTCACCTTCGGCTCGGTGCCCGACGGCCGCACGACCACGCGGGTGTCGTCCTGGGTGAGCAGGCGGATCCCGTCGGTCGGAGGCAGCCCGCCGCGGTCCGCCTCGGAGCCGGCCGCGAGGTCCACGACGGACATCACGGGCGAGCCGGCGAGCACGACGGGCGGGTGCTCGCGGAGCCGCTGCATGGTCTCCGGGATCTGCGACAGGTCCGTGAACCGGGCCGAGAGCTGGTCGGTGAGGTGCAGCCCGTGGCGGCGCGCGAGGTCGTCGAGCACGTCGACCGGGGTGCGTCCCTCGACCTTCAGGCGCGCGGCCAGCCCGGCGAGCGTGAGCGCGGCGGAGATGCCGTCCTTGTCGCGGACGTGCGGGGGGTCGACGCAGTAGCCGAGCGCCTCCTCGTAGCCGAACACCAGGCCGTCGACGCGCGAGATCCACTTGAACCCGGTGAGCGTCTGGGCGTGGCGCAGGCCGGCGTGCGCGGCGATCCGGGCGAGCAGCCGGGAGGACACGATCGAGTTCGCCAGCACCGGCGCGTCGGGCGCGACCTGCGTGGCGCCGGGCGTGCCGAACCGCTCCGCGGCGACGGTGCCGAGCAGCGCGCCCGTCTCGTCGCCGTGCAGCATCCGCCAGCCGTCGGCGGCGGCGGCCTCGGGCCCGGCGTGGGTGCGCAGCCGGTCGTCGACGACGGCGGCGCCGCACCGGTCGGCGTCGGGGTCGAGCGCGATCACCAGGTCCGCCCGGACCTCCGCCGCGAGCGCCACGGCGAGGTCGATCGCGCCCGGCTCCTCGGGGTTCGGGAACGCGACGGTCGGGAAGTCGGGGTCGGGCTCCGCCTGCTCGGCGACCACGTGGACGTCGGTGAAGCCGGCCTCCGCGAGGACGCGCCGCGCGGTGGCGCCGCCCACGCCGTGCATCGGGGTCAGCACGACGCGCAGGCCCGCCGCCGCGGCGCGCGCCTCCTCCGACACGTCCGCGAGCCGCAGCACCTGGGCCACGTACGCGTCCGCGACCTCGGGGCCGGCGACCGCCCAGCCGTCGCGGGCGCGCGGGACGGCGGCCACGGACGGCACCCGGGCGATCTCCGCCGCGATCGCGCCGTCCACCGGCGGGACGATCTGCGCTCCCTGGCCGGAGTCCGTCACCACGCGGCCGCCGAGGTACACCTTGTAGCCGTTGTCCTGCGGGGGGTTGTGGCTCGCGGTGACCATGACGCCCGCGTCCGCGCCGAGGTGGCGGACGGCGAACGCCAGGACGGGCGTGGGGAGCCGCGGCGGCAGCATGACGACGTCGACGCCCACGGCCGTGAGCACCGCCGCGGTGTCGCGCGCGAAGTCCTCGGAGCCGTGCCGGGCGTCGTGGCCGACGACGACCTTCGGCGCCGGCGTGGCGCCCTCGAGCTCGCCGAGGAGGTACGCGCCGAGCCCGGACGCCGCCCGGATGACCACGGCGCGGTTCATGCGGTGCGGACCGCCGCCGATCGCGCCCCGCAGGCCCGCGGTGCCGAACTGGAGCAGCCCCTGGAACCGGTCCGCGAGGTCCTCACGGGCGTCCCGCACGTCGACCGCGGCGTGCCGCTGCTCGGGCGTCACCGTCCCGTCGACGTCCGGCAGCTCCGCCTCGGCGCGGGCCAGGAGGCGGGTCAGCTCGTCGGCGGTCGACGGGTCGGGGTCGTCGGCGATCCACGCGCGCACCTGCTCCGCCAGGGCCGGCCAGCCGTCGGTGGTCGGGTCCGTGGGCTGCTGCTCGGTCATGGCGGGTCCTGCTCCTCGATCGGGGTGGGTGGTCGTGGGCGGCGGCGGTGTCAGATGCGGCCGACGACGTCCGCGAGCAGCCGGCTGATGCGGGGGCCGGCGGCGCGGCCGGCCTCGAGCACCTCCTCGTGCGACAGCGGCTCGTCGCCGACGCCCGCCGCGAGGTTGGTCACGAGGGAGACGCCGAGCACCTCCATGCCGACGTGCCGCGCCGCGATGGCCTCGATGGTGGTGGACATGCCCACCAGGCTGCCGCCCATCACGCCGGCCATCGCGACCTCGGCCGGGGTCTCGTAGTGCGGGCCGCGGAACTGCACGTACACGCCCTCGTCGAGCGTCGGGTCCACGGTGCGCGCGACGTCCCGCAGGCGCGCGGAGTACAGGTCCGTCAGGTCGACGAACGTCGCGCCCTCCAGCGGGGAGACGGTCGTGAGGTTGATGTGGTCCTTGATGAGCACGGGGGTGCCGGGCGCCCACGACGGGTCGAGGCCGCCGCAGCCGTTGGTCAGGACGATGGTCGAGCAGCCCGCGGCGGCGGCCGTCCGCACGCCGTGCACCACGCGGCGCACGCCCTTGCCCTCGTACAGGTGGGTGCGCGAGCCGAGCACGAGCGCGTGCCTGCCCGTCGCCGCGACGCGGATCGAGCGGATCGTGCCGACGTGGCCCACGACGGCCGGCGCGGCGAAGCCCGGGACCTCGGGCGCGGGGATCTCCGCGACCGTCTCGCCCAGCAGGTCGGCGGCGCCGCCCCAGCCCGAGCCGAGCACCAGCGCGACGTCGTGCCGCTCGACGCCGGTCTCGCGGGCGAGGAACGCCGCGGCGTCGGCGGCGACGGCCAGCGGGTCGGTGGTGGGGTCGTCGAGGCGGGCGTCGTCGGCCATGCGGGGTGCTCCTCCTGGGGCGGGTGCTGCGGACGTGCGGCACGGGTCCCCGCGCGGGCGCAGCGCGGGTCTGCGGGTGCTCCGACCGGGGCCGGACGCACCCGCCGAGCCTACCGGCGTCGTGCCCCGCGCAGCCCGGCGGCGGCGACGCCGAGACGGCGCGATCCACCGGCTGGGCACCGTGCCGCGGGGTGCCGGGCCGCAGCCCGCGCACCGGACGCCGCGCGGGTCGCGCGCGTCCGGCGGGCGCAGGGGTCAAGATGGTCGGCGTGACGCAGCCGACCCCCACGCCCGCGCCCGCCCCCGCAGACCCGGCCACGCCCGCCCCGCAGCGCGGTCCCGAGCAGCCGCGCGACGACCGCCGGCCGGCCCCGCGCGTCGTCGTGGTGGGCGGCGGCCCCGGCGGCTACGAGGCGGCGCTGGTCGCCCGCCGGCTCGGGGCGGACGTGACGGTGGTGGAGCGTGCGGGCCTGGGTGGTGCCGCCGTGCTCACCGACGTGGTGCCGTCCAAGACCCTCATCGCCACGGCGGAGTGGATGACGATCGCCGAGCGGGCACCGGACCTGGGCATCCGGCTGGACATCCCGGCGTCCCCGGGCGACGACGAGGTGCCGGGGACGGCGGCGGACGGGGGCCGCAGGCGGCGGCACAGCGTCGACATGGCGGCCGTGAACGCCCGCGTGCGCGAGCTGGCCCTGGCGCAGTCCCGGGACATCCGCACGCGCATGGAGCGCGAGGGCGTGCACGTGCAGATCGGTCACGGCCGGCTGGACGGCCCGGAGCGGGTGGTCGTCACCGGGGACGACGGCGAGCGGACGCTCGATGCCGACGTGGTGCTGCTCGCCACCGGGGCGACCCCGCGGACGCTGCCGGACGCCCAGCCGGACGGCGAGCGGATCCTCACGTGGACGCAGCTGTACCACCTGGCCGAGCTGCCGGAGCGGCTGGTCGTGGTCGGTTCGGGCGTGACGGGCGCGGAGTTCGCGGGCGCCTACGTCTCGCTGGGGTCGCAGGTCGTGCTGGTCTCGAGCCGCGACCGCGTGCTGCCGGGGGAGGACGCCGACGCCGCGACGATGCTCGAGGACGTGTTCCGCGCCCGCGGCATGGAGGTCGTGGCGCGCTCGCGGGCGCAGGCCGCGCGGCGCACCGCCGACGGCGTCGTGGTCACGCTGGCGGACGGCCGCGAGATCGAGGGCTCGCACGTGCTGCTCGCGGTCGGGTCGATCCCCAGCACCGAGGGGCTCGGGCTGGCGGAGTCGGGCGTGCGGACCACGCCGTCCGGGCACATCGAGGTCGACCGGGTGTCCCGGACGTCGGCGCGCGGGGTCTACGCCGCCGGCGACGTGACGGGCGTGCTGCCGCTGGCGTCCGTCGCCGCGATGCAGGGCCGGATCGCCATGTCGCACGCGCTCGGCGACGCGGTCGCGCCGCTGCAGGTGCGCGGTGTCGCGGCGAACATCTTCACGGCCCCCGAGATCGCGACCGTCGGCCTCAGCGAGCGCGCCCTCGTCGAGCGGGACGCGCACTTCGTCACGCACACGCTGCCGCTGGCCCGGAACCCGCGGGCGAAGATGCTCGGGGTCCGGGACGGGTTCGTGAAGCTCTTCGCGCACTCGACGGCCGGGACGGTGCTCGGCGGCGTCGTGGTGGCG
Organism: Cellulomonas olei; assembly: GCF_039548315.1. NCBI lineage: Bacteria > Bacillati > Actinomycetota > Actinomycetes > Micrococcales > Cellulomonadaceae > Cellulomonas > Cellulomonas olei. The sequence goes on along the minus strand of NZ_JBCLVN010000037.1, from coordinate 5,108 downwards.
CCGCGCGCGTCGGAGCTGATCTTCCCGATCACGCTCGCGGTGTCGCACAGCCTGACGGTCGACGACGTCGCGAGCGCGTTCACGGTCTACCCGTCGCTGTCCGGCAGCATCGCCGAGGTCGCCCGGGTGCTGCACCACACGGAGTAGCGGGTCAGCCGCCGACGCGCACCACGGCGACCACGGGCAGGTGGTCCGAGGACTCGTCGGGCAGCACCCGCGCGTCGTCGAACACCACCCCGCCGCGGCCGAGCAGCCAGTCGATCCGGACGTCGGGGTCGTCGCTCGGGTGGGTGAGCGCGCCCGGGTCGCCCGCGGTGTCGAGCGCGCCGGCCCAGCCCGCGTCCGTGAGCGCCCCGACCTCGGGGGAGCCCGGGCCGGCGTTCAGGTCGCCGCCGAGCACCGAAGGCCCGTCGTCGGGCAGGGCGCGCTCCAGGGCGGCGAGCTGATCGAGCCGGGTGGGGGTGTTCCCGTCCCGGTGCTGGAGGTGGACGGACGTGACCCGCACGGGCGTCCCGTCGGGCCCGTCGACCAGCGCGGTGAGCGCCGAGCGCTGCTGCGGCCCGGCGCCGAACGGCAGCCGCACCACCGCGACGTCGCGCAGCGGCTCGCGGGACAGCAGGACGTTGCCGAACTGCTGGTCGGCCGCCGGCGCGAAGGCCACGTGCATGCCCAGCCGGTGCCCGAGCCACGTGGCCATGTCCGTGCCGCCGCCGAGCACCCAGCCGCGCGCGACCTCCTGGAGCATCACGACGTCGGGCGCCTCGGACTCGATCGTGCGGGCAATCTGCTCCAGGTCGACGGCCGTGTCCGCGGCGACGCCGTAGTGCAGGTTCCAGTCGAGGACCACCATCGTGCCGGCCTCCCGGTCCACCGCGACCGCCGTTGACGTGCCCGCGGCGGACGCCCACCAGCCGACCAGCAGCAGCACCACCGACGGCAGCACGAGGAACCGCAGCGCGTTGGCCCGCAGCGGTGGGGCGCTCTCCCGGACCGAGGTCTCCTCGGGGGTGCGCCAGCGCAGGCCGCCCGCGCCGACCAGGGCGGCCGCGAGGACCACGACCCACGCGTTGTCGACCCCGAGCGGGACGTCGTAGTCGAGCAGGTAGACGAGCAGCGTCGCGACCAGTCCCACCCCGACGGTCGTGGTGGCCAGCGCGGTGCGCGGCACCCCGGGCGGCGCGGGCCGGCGGGTGCTGAGGGCTGCCGCGAGGACGACCCCGGCGGCGGCCTCGGCGAGCACGACCGCGACCAGGGCGACCGGCCCGGTGACGAGCATCGCCACGGCCGTCGCGACAGGCAGCAGCACCGCGGCGCAGACCCGCACCGCGGGGACGAGGACCCGCGGGACCAGCAGCACCCACACGGTCGCCGCGGCGGCGAGGACGGTCGCGGTCCCCGCGCCCAGCAGCGGCACACCGGACTGCGAGGCGGCGAACGCCGGGTTGGCCAGCACCATGACCACCAGGGCCAGCGCGGGGCCGAGCACCCACGTGCGGCGCGGACGGCCCGCCGCGGTCCAGCCGCGCCCGACCACGGCCAGCGCGACCGTGAGGCCCACGAGGACGACCGCCACGACGGTCCCCACCACACCACCGCGCCACAGGGGGTCCCAGGTGCCGAGCGTGAGCTGGAGCGCGGCGGACAGCCCGGTGCCGAGCGTCAACCCGAGCGCGGCCTGCCGCCCGCCGGTGGGCCGCCCCGCGACCAGGGTGGCCGTCAGGACGAGAGCCGCGACGGCGAGCGCCGCGGTGACCAGGCCGGCGCCGAACCGTGCGACGTCGTGCACGGCCTGCGTGACGAGGCGGGCCGCACCCGTGGCGGCCACCACGGCCAGCACCGTGGCGCCCGAGGCGGTCCCGGGGCCGCGGCGGCCGGTGGCCAGCAGCGCGACGGCCGCGACCAGCCCCGCACCGAGGAACGTCACCAGGGCGGTCACCGCGACGGTGGTCGTGCCGACCGCGAAGGCCCGGTCCAGGACCGGCCCGGATGCGCGCACGACGTCGACGGCCAGCACGGTCACGAGCGCGAGCAGGGTGACGCGGGTCGTGACGCCGGCGTCCGGGGGCACCGGTCCGGCGGGGGCAGGCGGGCGCGCGGGGGAGGGGGCGCTCATCCCGCCAACCTAGAGCGCAGCGGCGCTGCGCCGCGAACCGCGGCGAGCGGCTGGACGGCGCGCGGGGCGTCGCGGGGCGTCGCAGGGCGTCGCAGGGCGTCACGGGGTGGCGCAGGTGGCGCAGGTGGCCGGCGCGGCCCGGCGTCAGGCTCCGCGGGCCACCTCGTCCGGCAGGGAGGCGCGCAGCACCGGCCACGCGTCCGCGAACGCGGGCAGCAGCGGCCGCCGCTCGACGTCGTCGAGCGCCGCCCAGGTGATCTCGAGGCTCTCGTCGTCCGTCGGCCGGGCGTCGACGGGCCCGGACGCGACCGCGACCACCGTCGTGTACGACCAGTCGTCGTGGTCGAGCACGTGCTCGCCCACGACGCGCACCGAGGACGGCTCGATCCCCGCCTCCTCCTGCGCCTCCCGCAGCGCTGCCTCCACCGCGGTCTCGTCCGGGTGCCGCGCGCCCCCGGGCAGCCCCCACGTCCCGCCCTGGTCGCTCCACAGGGCGCGGTGCTGCAGCACGACGGCCGCGGGCTGCGACCCCGAGGCCGGGCGGACCAGGAGCAGACCGGCGGCGCCGGCGAGCCCCCAGTGCCGGCGGCCGCAGCGGCAGTCCACCCAGCCGTCGCCCGGGTGCCGGGGGCGGGGGGACGTCACGTGGGCGGCCTCAGCCGACGATCTCGCAGATGGCGGACCCCGCGGCGACCATGCCGCCGACGCCCGCGGCGAGCGACGTGACGGTGCCGGACCGGTGCGCCACCAGCGGCTGCTCCATCTTCATCGCCTCGAGCACCACGACCAGGTCGCCCTCGGCCACCGTGTCGCCCTCGCCGACCGCGACCTTGACGATCGTGCCCTGCATCGGGGAGGTCAGCGTGGTGCCGGACGCCGCGACGCTGCGGGCGCCGTTGCGGCGGGGGGCGGCGCGCCGGGGACCGGTGGCCGGGCGGCCGCGCCCGGCCCGGAGCGCGAGCGCCGCGGGCAGCACGACCTCCAGGCGCTTGCCGCCGACCTCGACGACCACGCGCTCGAGCTCGGTGGGCGCCTCGTCCTCGTCGGCGCCCGCGGAGGTCACCGCGGGCGCCCCCGTGAGCGACGGCAGCCGGTCGGCGAACTCCGTCTCGATCCACCGGGTGTGCACCGCGAACGGCTGCTCCGGGTCCGTCGGGACGAACGCCGGGTCCGCCATCACCGCGCGGTGGAACGGCACGACCGTCGGGATGCCGGCGATCTCCAGCTCGGCGAGCGCACGCCGCGCCCGCTCCGCCGCCTGCTGCCGGGTCGCGCCCGTGACCACGAGCTTGGCGATCATCGAGTCGAACGCGCCGGAGACCGTGTCGCCCTCGACGACGCCGGAGTCGACGCGGACGCCCGGGCCCGCGGGGAACCGGAGCGTGGAGATCCGGCCCGGGGCGGGCAGGAACCCGGCGGCCGGGTCCTCGCCGTTCAGCCGGAACTCGAACGAGTGGCCGCGGGTCTCGACCCGGGTGTAGCCCAGCGGCTCGCCGTCGGCGATCCGGAGCTGCTCGCGGACCAGGTCGATGCCGCTGATCTCCTCGGAGACCGGGTGCTCGACCTGCAGGCGGGTGTTCACCTCGAGGAACGAGATCGTGCCGTCGGCGGCCACCAGGAACTCGCAGGTGCCGGCGCCGACGTACCCGGCCTCCCGCAGGATCGCGACCGAGGCGTCGACGAGCTGCGCGCGCTGCGCGTCCGAGAGGAACGGCGCCGGGGCCTCCTCGACGAGCTTCTGGTGCCGGCGCTGCAGCGAGCAGTCGCGCGTCGACACGACGACGACCGTGCCGTGCTCGTCGGCGAGGCACTGGGTCTCGACGTGGCGCGGGCGGTCGAGGTAGCGCTCCACGAAGCACTCGCCGCGGCCGAACGCCGCCGTCGCCTCGCGCACCGCGGAGTCGTACAGCTCGTCGATCTCGTCCTCGGAGCGCGCCACCTTCAGGCCGCGGCCGCCGCCGCCGAACGCCGCCTTGATCGCCACCGGCAGGCCGTGCTCGGCGACGAACGCGTGCACCTCGGCGGCGCCGGAGACCGGGTCCGGGGTGCCGGCGACGAGCGGGGCGCCCGCCCGCTGCGCGATGTGCCGGGCGCTGACCTTGTCACCGAGCTCGCGGATCGCGGCCGGCGGCGGGCCGACCCACGTGAGGCCCGCGTCGATGACGGCCTGCGCGAACTCGGCGTTCTCGGAGAGGAACCCGTACCCCGGGTGCACGGCGTCCGCGCCCGAGCGGCGGGCCACGTCGAGCAGCTTCGCGATGTCGAGGTACGTCTCCGCCGCGCGGGCGCCGTCCAGGGCGTACGCCTCGTCCGCGACGCGCACGTGCAGCGCCTCGCGGTCGGGGTCCGCGTAGACGGCGACGGAGCCGATGCCGGCGTCCCGGCAGGCGCGGGCGATGCGGACGGCGATCTCGCCGCGGTTGGCGACGAGGACCTTCGAGATGCGGGGCACGGCTCACGGTAACGCGGGGGGTGGGCGGGGATCACGTCCTGGCGGAGGTGCGTCCCCAAGACTGCGGAACCGCCCACCTGGCGCCGCCCGCGTTTGGAGGTTCCGTCAACGCCCCCGGGCCCCCGGGCGCCGCACCCCGCACACCCTTGTCCGGAGCGGACAAACCCCCACCCCGCCACCCCGTGCGACCCCCACCGTCCCGTCACCCCTGCCACCCGTCGGCCTGCCACCCCGCCACCCCGGCGGCCCGCCACCCCGCCACCCCGGCGCCCTCCCCCCGTGGCGCCTGTGGTCGCCGCTGCCCCACCGCTATCCCCGTTCGGAGGCTCCCAACGTGCTCGGAGGTGGGCGCGCGGGATCGTGGTGGTCCGCGGAGCACCACGATGACCCGTCGGAGCCTCCGAACGGGCAGAGCGCGTGCCGGTGGGTGTGCGCCGGTGCGCCGGCGTGCCGGGGTTCGGGTCGGCGGCGGGGGCTTTCGGAGGCTCCCACCGTGCTCGGAGGTGGGCGCGCGGGATCGTGGTGGTCCGCGGAGCACCACGA
>NZ_JBCLVN010000036.1:0-39735 GCF_039548315.1 Cellulomonas olei | reverse complement strand
CGTGCTCGGAGGTGGGCGCGCGGGATCGTGGTGGTCCGCGGAGCACCACGATGACCTGTCGGAGCCTCCGAACGGGCAGAGCGTGTACAGGTGGGTATGGGGTGTCGCGCCGGTGCGCCGGCGCACCGGGGTCGGTGGAGGTCGCGGCGTTCGGAGGCTCCCACCGTGCTCGGAGGCGGGCGCGCGGGATCGTGGTGGTCCGCGGAGCACCACGACGACCCGTCGGAGCCTCCGACGGGGTTCAGGTGGGGTGGGGGTGGGGCGGGTCAGTGCCAGAGGGTGGGGAGGGGGACGGCGCGGGCGGCCAGGAGGTGGCGGAGGAGGGGGAGGCTCAGGCCGACGACCCCGTGGTGGTCGCCCTCGATGCGCTCGACGAACGGGCCGCCGAGGCCGTCGATGGTGAAGGCGCCCGCGACGTGGAGCGGCTCGCCGGTGGCGACGTAGGCGGCGATCTCCGCGTCCGTCACGTCCGCGAAGTGGACGACGGTGGTGGACGTCCCGCCCGACTCCGCCTCCGGCTCGGCCTCCGCCGAGGCGCCCGCGGCAGCGCTCTGCCGCGCGTCCACGAGCCAGTGCCCGGTGTGCAGCAGCCCGGCGCGCCCGCGCATCGCGCGCCACCGGGCGGTGGCCTCGGCGGCGTCGGCGGGCTTGCCGAGCACCTCGCCGTCCAGCTCCAGCATGGAGTCGCACCCCAGCACGAGCGCCCCGGGGTGGGCCGGCGCGACGTCACGGGCCTTCGCGCGCGCGAGCAGCAGCACGGCCTCGGCCGGCGCGACGGGGCCGGCCGAGGCCAGCACGGCGGGCTCGTCGACGGCGGACACGGCCACTGCCGGCTCGATGCCGGCGGCGCGGAGCGTCGCGAGCCGGGCGGGGGAGGCGGAGGCCAGCACGAGGGTGGTCACCGGGCGAGCGTACGGCGGGGCCGGGGACGTACGTCCTCCCGTGCGCAGCGACGGCGTGCCGATGATGTCCGGGGAACTCCCAGGAGGGGATGCGACGATGACAGGCGTGACCGAGGACAGCGACCTGGCCACGCGCCCCGTGGGCGCCGCCGCCGACCCGATCGACCTGCTCGACCGCGACCCCGTGGACGACGACCCCGACTCCCCGGAGCGCGTCGCGTGGCGCCGCCGGACCGCGATCGAGATGGTCGTGTCGGGCGTCATCGGGCTGTTCACGTCGTTCGTGCTGTCGATCGAGGCGTGGCGGCTCGCCGCCGACCCGAGCGCGACGTTTAGCTGTGACATCAGCTCCGTGATCTCCTGCGGCACGGTGGCGCGGACCTGGCAGGCGCAGCTGCTGGGCTTCCCGAACGCGTTCCTCGGCATCGCGTTCGAGTCCGTGGTGATCGCGATCTCCGTGGCCGGCATCGCCGGGGTGCGGTTCCCGCGGTGGTACATGCTCGGCACGCAGGCGCTGTACACGGTGGCCCTGGTGTTCGCGTGGTGGCTGTTCCTGCAGTCGTACTTCGTCATCAAGGCGCTGTGCCCCTGGTGCCTGCTCATCACCGTGACGACGACGCTGGTGTGGGCCGGCCTGACCCGGTGGAACGTCCGCGACGGGCACCTGCGGCTGCCGGGCCGCGCCGGGCCGTGGGCGCGCCGGTTCGTGGCGACCGGGACCGACTGGTACGTGACGGCCGCCGTGATCGTGCTGTTCGTCGCGGCGATCCTGCTCCGGTACGGCCCCACGCTGCTGGCGGCCTGAACCCCGTCCGCTCGACGCACGAGGCCCCCCGGACCACCGGGTCCGGGGGGCCTCGCGACGTCCCGGCGCCGTGCCGGGGCGCGCCGCCCGTCAGGCGAGCGCGTCCCGCAGCACGTCCAGCGGCAGCGCGCCCATGCCGAGCGCCCGGGCGTGGAACGCGCGCAGGTCGAACTCCTCGCCGCGCGCCTCCGCGGCGGCGCGGCTGCCGTCGCGGACCTGCTCCCAGATGCGCTGCCCGATCTTGTAGGCGGGCGCCTGCCCCGGCCAGCCGAGGTACCGGTTGAGCTCGAACCGCACGAACTGCTCGGGCATGTTGACGTTGGCGCGCAGGAACTCCCACGCCTTGTCGGCGTCCCACGTGCCGCCGCCCCAGCGCTCCGGCGCGGGCAGGCCCAGGTGGACGCCGAGGTCCAGCACGACGCGGGCGGCCCGCATCCGCTGGCCGTCGAGCATGCCGAGCCGGTCGCCCGGGTCGTCGAGGAACCCGAGGTCGGCCATGAGGCGCTCGGCGTACAGCGCCCAGCCCTCGCCGTGCCCCGACACCCAGCACGCGAGCCGGCGCCACGAGTTCAGCGTCGCGCGCTGGTAGACGGCCTGGCCGATCTGCAGGTGGTGTCCGGGGACGCCCTCGTGGTAGACGGTCGTCTTCTCGCGCCACGTGTTGAACGTCGTGACCTCCGGCGGCACGGACCACCACATGCGGCCGGGCCGGCTGAAGTCGTCGGACGGGCCGGTGTAGTAGATGCCGCCGTTCTGCGTCGGGGCGATGCGGCACTCGAGCGTGCGGATCGGCCCGGGGATGGCGAAGTGCACGCCGTCGAGGGCCGCGACCGCCGCGTCGGAGGTCTCCTGCATCCAGCGCTGCAGGGCCTCGGTGCCCTCGAGCCGGCGGGACGGGTCGGCGTCGAGAGCGGCGACGGCCTGCTCGACGGTGGCACCCGGGCCGGCGATCTGCGCGGCGACGGCCTCCTGCTCGGCGACGACGCGGTCGAGCTCCTCGAGCCCCCACCGGTACGTCTCGTCGAGGTCGACCGCAGCACCGAGGAAGTACCGGGACCACAGGGCGTAGCGCTCGCGGCCGGCGGCGTCCGCCTCCGGCGCCTGCGGGGCGAGCTCGTCGCGCAGGAAGGCGGCGAGCTCGGCGTACGTGCGGCGGGCCGCCTCGGCACCGCGCTCCAGGTCCTCGCGCAGCGCGTCACCCCCGGCGGCGACGGCCTCGCGGGCCTCGGGGCCCGCCACGAAGGTGGTGAAGAACGACGTCGACGGGTCGGCGAGCTCCTCGGCCTGCGCGAGCGCCTCGCGCACCTGGCGGACGGCGGGCACGCGGCCGCGCGAGGCGGCGAGCCGCAGCGACTCCACGTAGCCGGCGCCGGCGGTCGGCAGCCCGGAGAGCCGCTGCGCGATCGTGGACCAGGCGTCGGGGCCGTCGGTCGCCATGAGGTCGAGCACGTCGCGCATGCCCTGCACCGGCGAGGCGATGACGTTGAGGTCGGCGAGCAGCTCGCCCGCGTCGTGCAGCTCGAGCTCCAGGCCGAGGCGCTCCCGCATGGCGGCGAGCGTGATGCGGTCGACCTCGTCGACCGGCTGCTCGGCGTCGAGCGCGCGCAGCGTGGCCCGGGTGGCCTCCGCGCGGGCCTCGTGGCCGGCGGGGGACAGGTCCGTGACCTCGTGGTCGTGGCCCGTGATGCCGAGGGCGGTGGCCTCGAAGGGGTTGAGGGCGGCGGTCGTGTCGACGTACGCGTCGGCGATCGCGTCGATCGGGGTGGCGGCACGCTCCGGTGCGCGGCTGTCGGGGGTGGGTGCAGTGCTCACCCGGCCGACCCTACCCGCGGGCCGGGGCGCGGATCACCGGGATTGCCGGCGTCAGCGCAGGCTGTGCCGCCACGCGTCGGGGCCGGGGCGCCAGGCCGCGCCGCCGCCCGGGACGGTGCGGGCCCGGTCCGCCCACCCGGCGCGCGGCGTGGTGCCCGGCCAGTCGGACGCCCCGTCCTCGCCGCCGCCCGCAGCGGCCACCAGCCCGGCGACGAGCGCCGCGAGCTCCACGTCGTCGGGCGTGCCGCGCACCACCTGGACGTGCGCCGGCCCGGACGCCCCGGACCCGTCGGCCGTCACCGGTCGTCCTCGTCGTCGTCCGGGTCGTCGTCGAACGCGACCGGCGCCCCGCGCGACGCGCCCCAGCCCTCGACCGTGAAGCCGCTCTCCAGCAGGCGCTCGACGATCTCGGCCCCGCCGTTGTCGACGATGCCGAGCACGGCGTCGATCGTCTGGTCGCTCGGGTGCGGCGGCACGCTGACGACGAACCCGAGGTGGAACTCGTCGGTGTCCTCGTCGGTGCCGGCCTCGGCCTCCGGCGCGGCCTCGTCCTCCCACGTCATGCCCGTGAGCTCGGAGTGCATGCCCAGGCTCTCGTGCAGCAGGTCGTACAGCCGCGCGTTGAGCCCGGAGACGCGCGCCTCGAGCGCGAGCACCCGCGGGTCCTCGTCGGCCTCCGAGGCGCCGAACTCCGCGCGGACGCCCGCGGCGGTGTCGACGTAGTCGTGCAGCGCCGCGGTCAGGGCGTCGACGGCGGCGTGCATGGCGCCGGTGTCGACGCCGGGCAGCGGCTCGGGCCCGTGCGCGCCGCCCGCGTGGTCGTGCGCGTCGTGGCCGTGGTCGTGCCCGTCGCCGTCGTGGCCGCCGGGGAGCAGGGGGTCGCCGGTCACAGCGGGATGTTCCCGTGCTTCTTGGGGGGCAGCGCCGCGCGCTTGGTGCGCAGCACGCGCAGCGCGCGGACGATCTGCGACCGGGTCTCGGCGGGCGCGATGACCGCGTCCACGTAGCCGCGGTCCGCGGCGTCCCACGGGTTCACGATGGCCTCCTCGTACTCGCGCGTGAGCCGGGCGCGCTCGGCCTCGACGTCCCCGCCGGCCTGGGCGACCTGCTGCAGGGCGCCGCGCTGCAGGATGTTCACCGCACCGCCGGCACCCATGACCGCGATCTGCGCCGTGGGCCACGCCAGGTTCACGTCGGCGCCGAGCTGCTTCGACCCCATGACGATGTAGGCGCCACCGTACGCCTTGCGGGTGATGACGGTGACGAGCGGGACGGTCGCCTCGGCGTAGGCGTAGATGAGCTTCGCGCCGCGCCGGATGATGCCGTTCCACTCCTGGTCGGTGCCCGGCAGGAAGCCCGGGACGTCGACGAACGTCAGCACCGGGATGCTGAACGCGTCGCAGGTCCGCACGAACCGCGCGGCCTTCTCGGCGGCGTCGATGTCGAGCGTCCCGGCCATGGTCAGCGGCTGGTTCGCGACGACCCCGACGGCGTGGCCCTCGACGCGGCCGAAGCCGATGAGCACGTTGCGCGCGAACAGCGGCTGCACCTCGAGCAGCTCCCCGTCGTCCAGGACGTGCTCGACGACGGTGCGCATGTCGTACGGCTGGTTGTCGGAGTCCGGCACCAGGGTGTCGAGCTCGAGGTCCTCGTCCGTGACCTCGAGCTCCGCCTCGTGCGGGTAGGCCGGCGGGTCGGTGAGGTTGTTCTGCGGCAGGTACGACAGCAGCGACCGCACGTAGTCCAGCGCGTCCTCCTCGTCGGAGGCCAGGTAGTGCGCGACGCCGGAGCGGGTGTTGTGCGTCGTGGCGCCGCCGAGCTCCTCGAAGCCGACGTCCTCGCCGGTCACGGCGCGGATGACGTCCGGGCCCGTGATGAACATGTTCGAGGTGCCGTCCGCCATGACGATGAAGTCGGTGAGCGCGGGGGAGTACACCGCACCGCCGGCCGACGGGCCGAGGATGAGGCTGATCTGCGGGACCACGCCCGAGGCGGCGACGTTGCGGCGGAAGATCTCGGCGAACTGCGTGAGGCCGGCGACGCCCTCCTGGATGCGCGCGCCCCCGCCGTCGCTGATGCCGACCAGCGGCATGCCGGTGCGCAGCGCCAGGTCCATCACCTTGGTGATCTTCTGGCCGTGCACCTCGCCGAGGCTGCCGCCGAACACCGTGAAGTCCTGCGAGTAGACGGCGACCGGGCGGCCGTCGACGGTGCCGTGGCCGACGACGACGCCGTCACCGGGGACGCGCTTGCGGTCCAGGCCGAAGTTGGTGGAGCGGTGCCGGACGAACGCGTCGAGCTCGGTGAACGAGCCCGGGTCGAGGAGCGCCTCGATGCGCTCGCGGGCGGTGCGCTTGCCGCGGGCGTGCTGCTTCTCGGCGGCGGCCTGCTCGGGCTCCGTGACGGCGCGGCGGTAGCGGTCCGCGAGGTCGGCGACCTTCGCGGCCGTGCCGGCCGGGGGCGTGGGTGCGTGCGACGCGGGGGTGTCAGTCACCCGAGGAAGGCTAGTGCGCGCGGGCGTCGGCGGGGGTGGGCGACGACCACGGAGCTCGGCGCGCCGCGTGGTGCGGATGCGACAACGGGGAGCGTCCTGGGCGGGTGAGGTCGTCACGTCGGTCCGAGGTCGTCAGGCCGGCGTGACGACCTCGGGCGCAGATGACGACCTCGCGGGGCACGGGACGGAGCGGGCGGGCGCGGGCGTGGGAGCGGCGCGGTGCGGGGCGCGAGGATGGGGGTGTGGACGACTCACGCGGGCCCCTGCGGGTGGACGAGGTGGCGGCGCTGGCGGGCCCGGGCGGGCCGCTGCGGCGGTGCGAGGTCGTGGCGACGGCGGCCTCGACGAGCACCGAGCTGCTCGCGCGCCTGGCGGCCGACGCCGCGTGGGCGGACGGCGGCCTGCTGGTCGCCGAGCACCAGCGCGCCGGGCGCGGGCGGGGCGGCCACACCTGGACCACGCCGGCCGGCACGGCGGTGACGATGTCGCTGGCGGTCCGTCCGGGGGTGCCGCGCGCGTCGTGGGGGTGGCTGCCGCTGCTGGCGGGGCTGGGCGTCGTGCGCGGGCTGTCCGTGGCCACGGGCCTGACGGCGGCGCTGAAGTGGCCGAACGACGTGCTGCTGCCCGCGCCGGCCGGCGCCGAGGAGCTGCCCGGCTGGGGGCTGGACCGCAAGGCGGTCGGGATCCTCGCGGAGGCGACGCCGGCGGGGGACGCGGTGGTGCTCGGCATCGGGGTCAACGTCGCGCAGACGGCCGCCGAGCTGCCGGTGCCGAGCGCCACGTCGCTGCGGCTGTCGGGCGCGCCCTCCGCGGACCGCGCGGCCGTGCTGGTCGCCGTGGTCCGCGAGGTGTGCGCGGTCCTCGCGCGCTGGCGGCGGGCGGGCGGGGACGTCGGGGCGGCCGGGCTCGACGCCGAGGTCGCGCGGGTGTGCCGGACGCTGGGCTCGGAGGTGGGGGCGACGCTGCCCGACGGGTCGCAGGCGCGGGGCACGGCGGTGCGGATCGACCCCGACGGCGCCCTCGTGCTGCGGGGCGCGGACGGCGCCGAGCGGCGGCTGCTCGCCGGTGACGTGCGTCACGTCCGGCCCACCCGCGGGCACCTGCCGTGAACTAGGGTCGCTGGTGTGACGGACCGGACGGGCAGCGCGCGCCAGGACGACGAGGCGCGTCCCGTCGCCCCGGAGAGCGCCGGCGTCCCCACTCCGGCCGCCGGCACCCCGGGGCCCGACGACGCCCCCGTGTCCGCCGGTGCCCGCCTCGACGCGGCGCTGCTCGGCGGCCCCCGCACCCTGAGCATGCGGGACCTGGCGGAGCGCGCCGGCGTGGACGTCGAGCTGGTGCGGCTGTACTGGCGGACGCTCGGCCTGCCGCACCCGGACGCGGACGACGCCGCGTTCACGGTGCGGGACGCCGAGGCCCTGGGCAGCGCGGCGGCCCTGCTGCGCGAGGAGCTCGTGTCGGGCCGCACGATGATCTCGCTGACGCGCGCGCTCGGGCACACGAGCGACCGGCTCGCGCTGTGGCAGGTCGAGGCGCTGGTGGAGGACGTCGCGACCCGCCGGGGGCTCGACGACCCGGCCGCGCGGCGGGCGGTGCTGGACGAGCTGCCGGTGCTGGCCCCGGTGCTGGAGGCGCAGCTCCTGCACTCCTACCGCCGGCACCTGGCGTCGATCGCGTCGCGGTACGCGGTGGAGTTCGCGGCCGGGCAGGACCGCGACGGCGACCCGGCGGCGCTGCCGCTCGCCCGGGCGGTGGGGTTCGCCGACATGGTGTCGTTCACGCGCCGGACGGCCGGGCTGGGCTCGACGGACCTGTCGGACTTCGTGCAGCGGTTCGAGACCATCGCCCGGGACGTCGTGACGCAGGGCGGTGGCCGCGTCGTCAAGACCATCGGGGACGCGGTGCTGTTCGTGGCGGACGACGTGCGGACCGGCGCGCGCGTCGCCCTGGAGCTCGCGCGGGTGCTCGGCGGGGAGCTCGACGTCGAGCGGGAGAAGGCGGCCGGCGGGCTCGCCGAGGGCGCGCGGGGCGTGACCCCGGTGCGGGTCGGCGTGGTGTGGGGCCGGGTGCTGTCCCGGTTCGGCGACGTGTTCGGCCCGTCGGTGAACGTCGCCGCCCGCCTGACGGACGTCGCGGACCCGAGCACGGTGCTCACCGACCCGGCGACCGCGCGGCTGCTCGTCGACGTGCCGGGCCTCGTGCTGGAGCCGCTGCCGGAGCGGGAGCTCGAGGGCATCGGCGCCCTGGCACCGGTGCGGGTCCGCACCGCCTGACGCCCGTCCGCCCGGGACGGCGCCGGCGCGCCGCTGACCGCGAGGGCGCGGATCGAATCGATTCGCGCGCGGCCTCGCCGCGTGCGACGATCAGGGGACATGAGCACCGGCGAGCCACCCGCACCGCGCCCCGCACCGGCACCCGTGCCCGCCTCGTCGGGCGCCGCCGGGGACGCCGCCGCACCCGTGTTCCGGCCGAGCGCCAAGTACGTGCTCCTGCTCGGGGTGATGACCGCGCTGCCGGCCGTCACCACCGACATCTACCTGCCGTCGCTGCCCGACGTGGCCCGCGACCTGGGGACCAGCGCGGCGGCCGCCCAGCTCACGATGACGTCGATGCTCATCGGCGGGGCCGTCGGCCAGCTGGTGATCGGCCCGCTGTCGGACCGGTTCGGCCGGCGCCGGCCGGTGCTCGTCGGCGTGGCGCTGCACGTCGTGACGTCGCTGCTGTGCGCGATCGCCCCGGCGATCGTCCCGCTGATCGCGCTGCGCACCCTGCAGGGGTTCTTCAACGCGTCGGCGTCGGTGGTCGCGATGGCGGTGATCCGCGACCGGTTCGTCGGGCCGGACGCGTCCCGGCTGCTGTCACGCCTGATGCTGGTCATCGGGGTCGCCCCGCTGTTCGCGCCGAGCGTCGGCGGGCTGATCGCCGGCGAGTTCGGGTGGCGCGGCGTGTTCGTCGCGCTGGCCGTGTACGGCGCGGTGCTGTGGGTGGTCGTGCTGCGGCGCCTGCCCGAGACGCTGCCGGCCGAGCGGAGGCTGGCGTCCACCGGGGGTGCGTGGCGCGGCTACCTGGTGCTCGCGCGGGACCGGCACTTCGTGGCGCTCGCGGTGCTGCCCGGGCTCGGGCAGGCGGTGCTGATGAGCTACGTGGTCGGGTCGCCGTTCGTGCTGCGCGAGGGGTTCGGGCTGAGCGCCGGGCAGTTCGCGCTGGTGTTCGCCGTCAACGGCGTCGGCCTGGTCGGCGGCGCGCAGGTGAACGCCGCGCTGGTCCGCCGGTACGCGCCGATCCAGATCATCCGCGCGGTGCTGCCCGTCTCGCTGACGCTCACCGGTGTGCTGCTGGTGCTCGCGCTGACGGGCGCAGGCGGGCTGCCGGCGCTGCTGGTGGCGCTGTTCCTCATCATGTCGCTGGTGAACTTCACGCCGCCGAACGCCTCCGCGATCGCGCTGTCCCGGCACGGCGAGCGCGCGGGGACGGCCGCGGCGTTCATCGGGTCGCTGCAGGCGGGCGTCGCCGGTGCGGTGAGCCCGCTGGTCGGCGTGCTCGGGGAGGACACCGTGGCGATGGCGAGCGTGATGACGGGCGCGGCGGCCGGTGCGCTGCTGGTGCTCGCGCTCGCGACCCCGGCCTACCGCCGCGGCGGGTGGACCGCGGCGCACTGAGCGCCCGGGCGGGCGGCGGTCAGGCGCCGAGCCGCGCCAGCCGCCGCACGGCCTCCTCCAGCACCGCCTCCTGCTTGACGAACGTGAACCGCACCGCGGTGCGCAGCGCCTCGTCCGCGGCCGACCCGGGCCGGGTGAACGCGCTGACGGGCACCCCGACCACGCCCGCGAGGTCGGGGAGCGCGCGGCACAGCCCCGCCGCGTCGCGGATCCCCGACCCGGCGAGCGGCCCGGCCAGCAGCGCGGCGGCGTCGGCGACCACGAAGTACGTGCCCTGCGGCCGGGCGACTGCGAACCCGGCCCCGGTCAGCCCGGCGGCGAGCAGGTCCCGGCGCGCGGCCAGGGACGCCGCGAGCCCGCGGACCCAGCCGGCGTCGGGGCCGTCGGTGGTCTCGAGCGCCAGCGCGTGCGCCACGGCGGGCTGGAACGGCGCACCGGACACGTACGTGAGGAACTGCTTGACCGCCCGCACCGCGTCCACCAGCGGCGCCGGCCCCGTGACCCAGCCGATCTTCCAGCCGGTGAACGAGAACGTCTTGCCCGCCGACGAGACGGTCAGCGTGCGGCCGGCGGCGCCGGGCAGCGTCGCGAACGGGACGTGCCGGGCGTCGTCGTACGTGAGGTGCTCGTACACCTCGTCGGTCACGACGAGGCAGTCGTGGCGCTCGGCGACCTCGGCGACCACCGCGAGCTCGGCGGGCGTGAGGACGGCGCCCGTCGGGTTGTGCGGCGTGTTGAGCAGGATCACGCGCGTCCGGTCGGTGACGGCGGCGCGCAGCGCGTCGGCGTCCAGCCGGAACCCGTCGGGGCCGGCCACGAGCGGCGCGGTGGTGTGGCGGGCGCCGGCCAGCGCGATGACCGCGGCGTAGGAGTCGTAGAACGGCTCGAGCGTGAGCACCTCGTCGCCCGGCTCGGTGAGCGCGAGCAGCGTCGCGGCGACCGCCTCGGTGGCGCCGGTGGTGACGAGCACCTCGGTGTCCGGGTCGACGTCCACGCCGTAGTGCCGCCGCTGGTGGTCGGCCACGGCGCGCCGCAGCTCCGGGGTGCCCGGCCCGGGCGGGTACTGGTTGACCCCCGCGGCGATGGCGTCCGCCGCGGCACGCTTCACCGACTCCGGGCCGTCGACGTCGGGGAACCCCTGGCCCAGGTTGAGCGCACCGGTGCTCGCGGCCAGCGCGGACATCTCCGCGAAGATCGTCGGCCTCGGGACGCCGTCCGCGCCGAGCAGCCCCGCCGCCCGGGCGGTCGCCCGCCAGCGCCCGGCGGGAGGCGCGGGGTGCCCGGGACGGGGTGCGGGGTCGTGCGGGTGCGGGGTCATCGCGGTCCTGTCGGCTCGGGGACGGCAGGAGGGTAGACCGCGGCGGGGCGGGGGCGCCGGGACGACCGCCGGGCGGGACGGTGCGTCCGTGCGCGCCGGCCGCCTCAGAGCCAGCCGGACGCCGCCGCGAGCCCGCCGAGCACGAGCAGCAGCAGGGACGCCCACGCGCACGCGACCCACCACGGCACGTGGTGCCGGGTCCGGGTGCGCGGGTGGTGCGTGCTCATACCGGGGACATCGGCACGGTGGCGCGTGGCTGAAGGGGTCGAGGGTCCTTCGCCCGGGTGAGTCGGGCGCGCCGGCCGGCGGCGCCCCTCGCCCGCGGGGGTCGTCGCCCCCGCGGGCCTCAGCCCTGCTCGGTCTGCTCCACCTGGCGGCTCAGCTCCTCGACCTGCTGCGCGAGCCGGTCCAGGGCGTCCGCGGTCGCGTCGTCCACCTGCGTGGACGCCCCGTCGAGGGCGCTGCGCGCGGAGTCGAGGGCGGACCGGGCGGAGTCGAGCTGCTCCTGCGTGGCGGCGGAGCCCTGCTCGCGGGCGTCGGCGAGCGCGGTCGTGGCGTCGTCCACGGCGGTGCTCGCCTGGTCGACGGCGTCCTGCGCGGCGGCGCGGGCGCCGGCGTCGAGCTCGGACAGCCGGGTGCGGGCGTCGTCGACGGCGGAGCGGGCGGACTCGACGCGCTCGCGGGCGGCGTCGGCGAGCTCGCCGATCCGGCCGGCGGCGTCGCGCGCGGAGTCGACGGCGGACTGCGCCTGCGAGGCGACGTCCTGCGCCTCGGAGCACGCGCCGAGCAGGAGGGCGCCCAGCACGAGCGGGGCGGCCAGGGCGGCGCGGTGGCGGCGGGTGGTCATGAGGGCCTCCTCGTCGGGGACCGGTCATTGTGCCAGGCGCGCCTGGCCCCCGG
Source organism: Cellulomonas olei (assembly GCF_039548315.1). Classification (NCBI taxonomy): domain Bacteria; kingdom Bacillati; phylum Actinomycetota; class Actinomycetes; order Micrococcales; family Cellulomonadaceae; genus Cellulomonas; species Cellulomonas olei. Next base: position 27,845 of record NZ_JBCLVN010000036.1, on the reverse strand, counting down.
CTGGGAGCCGCGGCGCCGGGACCGCCCGGACGCAGAGGAGCGCCCCGCCCGCGGACGATCGCGGGCGGGGCGCTCGGCGAGCAGCCTGACCGTGGGTCAGGAGGAGGCGACCGTGGCGCTCTCCTCGGCCGGGGCCCCCGCCCCGGCGGGCGCGTCACTCGTCGCACCCTGCTGCTCGCGGCGGCCACGCACCTCGGCGACGGAGGTGCCGTAGTAGGCCGCAGTCATGATGTCCTTCATGTCCGCCCGCATCGGCATGCGGGGGTTCGCCGGCGCGCACTGGTCCTCGTACGCGCCCATCGCGACCTCGTCGAGCCGGGACAGGAAGTCCTGCTCGTCGACGCCCTGCGCCTGGAAGGACGACGGGATGCCGACCTTCGCGCGCAGCGCCTCGATGGCCAGGGCGTAGGACTCCACGCCCTGCTCCGGGGTCTCGGCCGGCAGGCCCAGCATCTGGGCGATCTGCTGGAACCGCTCCGGGGCGACGTAGTGCTCGTACTTCGGCCAGCTCGTGAGCTTGGTCGGGATCTGGCCGTTGTACCGGATGACGTGCGGCAGCAGCGTGGCGTTCGTCCGGCCGTGGACCAGGTGGAACGTCGAGCCGATGACGTGCGCCATCGCGTGCACGATGCCGAGGAACGCGTTGCCGAACGCCATGCCGGCGATGGTGCCCGCGTTGTGCATCTTCTCGCGGGCGGCCTTGGTGGCCGGGTCGGCCGGGTCGCCGTTCACGGACTGCGCGAGGTTGTCGAAGATCAGGCGGATCGCCTGCAGCGCCATGCCGTCGGTGAAGTCGTTGGCGTACACCGCGACGAACGCCTCGGTGGCGTGGGTCAGGGCGTCGAAGCCGGAGTCGGCGGCCAGCGAGCGCGGCATCTTCGAGGTGAGGACGGGGTCGATGATCGCGACCGTCGGGGTGAGCGCGTAGTCCGCCAGCGGGTACTTCTTGCCCGCGTCGGGGTCGGAGATGACCGCGAACGGCGTGACCTCCGCGCCGGTGCCCGAGGTGGTCGGGATGCAGACCAGCTTGGCCAGGTCGCCGAGCACCGGGAACTTGAAGGCGCGCTTGCGGACGTCGAAGAACTTCTGCTTGAGGTCGGAGAACACGATCTCCGGGTGCTCGTACAGCAGCCACATGACCTTGGCCGCGTCCATCGGCGAGCCGCCGCCGAGCGCGATGATCGTGTCGGGGCGGAAGTGCCGCATCTGCGCCGCGCCGGCCTGGACCGTCTTGACGCTGGGCTCCGGCTCCACCTGGTCGATGATCTGGACCGACACGTGGTTGCCGCGGCGGTTCAGGACGTCCAGGACGCGGTCGACGAACCCGAGGGTGGTCATCGTGGCGTCGGTGACGATGGTGACGCGCTCGACGTCGGCCATGTCGGTCAGGTAGCGGATGGCGTTCGGCTCGAAGTACGTCTTGGCCGGGACCTTGAACCACTGCAAGTTGTTGTTCCTCCGACCCACGCGCTTGACGTTGACGAGGTTGATCGCCGACACGTTGTTCGACACCGAGTTGTGGCCGTAGGAGCCGCAGCCGAGGGTGAGCGACGGGATGAAGGCGTTGTAGATGTCGCCGATGCCGCCGAGCGACGAGGGGGCGTTCGCGATGACGCGGATCGCCTTGACGCGGTTGCCGTACTCCTCGGTGAGCGCCTCGTCCTGGGTGTGGATCGCGGCGGAGTGGCCGAGGCCGTCGAACTCGACCATCTGCTCGGCGAGCTGGATGCCCTGCTCGGTGGAGGTGGCGCGCAGCACGGCGAGCACGGGGCAGAGCTTCTCGCGCGTCAGCGGCTCGTTCGGGCCGACGGAGCCGACCTCGGCGAGGATGATCGACGTCTCGGCGGGGACGGAGAAGCCGGCCTGCTCGGCGATCCACTGCGGGGACTTGCCGACGACGGTCGGGTTCAGCTTGGCGTCGGCGCAGTTCTTGCCCTTGGCCTCGACCCCGAAGATGAACTTCTCGAGGAGCGCCTTCTCCTTCTTGGTGGCGCGGTAGGCGTGCAGGACCGCGAACTCCGCGAGGGCGGCGTCGTAGATCTCGTCGTCCAGGATGACGGCCTGCTCGGAGGCGCAGATCATGCCGTTGTCGAACGACTTGGACAGCACCACGTCGTTGACGGCCCGCTTGAGCTTGGCGGTCTTCTCGATGTAGGCCGGGACGTTGCCCGCGCCGACGCCGAGGGCCGGCTTGCCGCAGGAGTACGCGGCGCGGACCATCGCGTTGCCGCCGGTCGCCAGGATGGTGGAGACGCCGGGGTGGTTCATCAGCAGGCCGGTGGCCTCCATCGAGGGGGTCTCGACCCACTGGATGCAGTTCTCGGGGGCGCCGGCGGCGATCGCCGCGTCCCGCACGACCCGCGCCGCGGCGACGGAGGACCTCTGGGCGTTCGGGTGGAACGCGAAGATGATCGGGTTGCGGGTCTTCAGCGCGATGAGCGACTTGAAGATCGCGGTGGACGTCGGGTTGGTCACCGGGGTCATCGCGCAGATGACGCCGACGGGCTCGGCGATCTCGGTGATGCCGTTGATCTCGTCGCGGCTGATGACGCCGACGGTCTTGAGCGACGCCATCGAGTTGGTGACGTGCTCGCAGGCGAAGATGTTCTTGACGGCCTTGTCCTCGAAGACGCCGCGGCCGGTCTCCTCGACCGCCAGCTCGGCGAGCTGGCCGTGCTGGTCGAGCGCGGCGACGGCGGCCTTCTTGACCAGCCGGTCGACGTCCTCCTGCGTGAAGCGGGCGTACTCCGCCAGCGCCTTGGTGGCGCCGGCGACCAGCTGGTCGATGGCGGCCGCGGTGTCGGTGCTCGTCGTGATGGTCACGGGGTTCTCCCGGGTGGTCCGATGAGGTGGGGGTGTAAGGGCTCCGTCGACCTCACGTGGACGACGATATCGAGAAAGAATTCACAAAGTCTGGGACCGGAGTCCCGGGGACCTAGGTCCGGCAGGTCCGCCACCCGCTCCGTGCTCACCCGGCGAGCCCGTGACCTGCGACGACGCGGCGCCGTGCGGCACGACGAGGCCCGCCGCCCCGGGGATCCGGGACGACGGGCCTGGTGGTCGGCGCGTGCGCGGGGCGTCGTGCGGCGCCCCGCGCGGCGGCTCAGTCGTGCGGCAGCGGCGGCGGCGTGACGACCGTCGGGTGGTCCGGCACGGTCGCCGTCATGAGCGTGCCGTCGGCGCGGCGCGTGCCCTCGATGTCGCGCACCGTCGGCGTGCCGATGAGGCGCGGCGCCGGGTCGAGGTGCACCACCACGGGGTCGCCCGCCGTGACCTTCACGTGCTCGCCGCGCACGACGAGGTCCGCGGTGTCGCCGTCCTCGACGGTCAGCCGCAGCTCGGTGTGCCGGACGTCGACGCGCACCCGGGTGCCGCGCAGCGTGATCCGGAACGTCAGCCCGTCCCAGACCTCCGGCAGCCGCGGGTCGAGCGACACGACGCCCTCGTGGTCGCGCATGCCGCCGAACCCGCACGCCAGCGCGCTCCACACGCCGCCGAGCGAGGCCACGTGCACGCCGTCGGACGTGTTGTGGTGCAGGTCCGCCAGGTCCACGTACAGCGCCGACGTGAAGTACCGCAGCGCGAGCTCCTGGTAGCCGACCTCGGAGGCCACGATCGACTGCACGACGGCCGACAGCGTGGAGTCGCCGGTGGTCAGCGGGTCGTAGTAGTCGAAGTCCGCCAGCTTCTCCTCCGGCGTGAACTGGTCGCCCTGCAGGAACAGGGCCAGCACCACGTCGGCCTGCTTGAGCACCTGGAACCGGTAGATCACCAGCGGGTGGTAGTAGAGCAGCAGCGGGCGCTTGGCCGGGTCGGTGTTCGCCAGGTCCCACAGCTCCTTCTCGAGGAACTGCGAGTCCTGCGGGTGGATGCCCAGGCGCTCGTCGAACGGGATGTGCATGCGCTCCGCGGCGTGCGCCCACTCGTCCAGCTCGTCCTGCGTGAGGCGCAGCCGGGCGGCCATCGCGGCGTGCTCCGCCGGGTGCTCGTGCGCGAGCCGCTCGACGGCCTCGACCGCCCCGCGCAGGTTCGCGCGGGCCATGACGTTGGTGAACAGGTTGTCGTTCACCACGGTCGTGTACTCGTCGGGCCCCGTGACGCCGTGGATGTGGAACGACGCGTCGCCGTTGGTCCCGCGCCAGAACCCGAGGTCCGCCCACATGCGCGCGGTCTCGACCAGGACGTCGACGGCCTCGCGCGCCAGGAACCCGTCGTCCCCGGTGGCGGCGACGTACTGCCGCACGGCGTGCGCGATGTCCGCGTCGATGTGGTACTGCGCGGTGCCCGCCGCGTAGTACGCCGACGCCTCCTCGCCGTTGATGGTGCGCCACGGGAACAGCGCGCCGTTCTGGTTGAGCTCGGCGGCCCGGCGGCGCGCCGCGTCCAGCATCGTGTAGCGGAACCGCAGCGCGTTGCGGGCCACGCGCGGGGAGGTGTAGCTGAGGAACGGCAGGACGTAGATCTCGGTGTCCCAGAAGTAGTGCCCGCTGTACCCCGAGCCGGTCAGGCCCTTCGCCGCGATGCCGCTGCCCTCGGCGCGCGCGGTGGCCTGCGCGAGCTGGAACAGGTTCCAGCGGATGGCCTGCTGCAGCTCGGGCTGGCCCGGCACCTCGACGTCCGAGCGCGCCCAGAACGCGTCGAGCCACGCGCGCTGGTCGGCGAACGCCTGCTCGACGCCGGCCTTGGCGGCGCGGTCCAGGGTGCGGCGGCACCGGTCCGCCAGCTCGCGCGCCGGCACGCCGCGCGACGAGTGGTACGTGACGACCTTGGTGATGCGGACGGTCTGGCCCCGCTTCGCGTCGACGCGGTAGACGTGCTTGGCCAGGTCCTCCTCGACGAGCGAGAGCTCCTCGACCTCGTTCTCCGTCTCGATGCTGTGGTCGGCCGCCACCGCGAGGGTCATGCCGGACGCCGCCGTGCGGTACGACAGCACGTAGCGGCCGTCGGACCCCCAGTGCGACCGCGGCTCCAGCACCCGCTCGCTGAGCGTCTCGGACTTGCGCGGGTCGAAGCCCTCGCCCATCGCGGCCGCGCGGACGTGGTACTCGTCCTGCCCGTCCTGCCGGTTGAGGATCTGGCTGCTCACCACCACGGGCGCGTCGGCGTCGAGCATCGTGAGCTCGTACGTCATGACGGCCAGGTGCCGCTCGGCGAACGACACCATGCGCCGGCTGCGCACCTGCACGCGCTTGCCCGACGGCGTCTGCCAGACCAGGTCCCGGTAGAGGACGCCGTCGCGGAAGTCGAGGGTCCGCTCGTACTCGTGCAGGTCGGCGACGGTGAGCAGCAGCGGCTCGTCGTCGACGTACAGGCGCAGGATCTTCGCGTCCGGCACGTTGACGATCGTCTGGCCGACCCGGGCGAAGCCGTACGCCTCCTCGGCGTGCCGGATCGGCCACGTCTCGTGGAAGCCGTTGATGAAGGTGCCGTGGCTGTGGCTGTCGCGGCCCTCCTCGACGTTCCCGCGCATGCCGAGGTAGCCGTTGCCCACCGCGAACAGGGTCTCGGTGCGGCCGAGGTCACGGGCGTCGTGCCGCGTCTCGCGCAGCCGCCACTCGTCCTTCGGGAACCGGTGCCGGTCGAGGGGGTCGGGGGTGAACAGGGAGGTGGGGTTCACGGCAGGGTGCTCTCGGGGTCGTCGGACGTGGTGACGAGCTCCGCGAGGTCGTCCACCACCAGGTCAGCCCCCTGCTCCAGCAGGACCGCGGCGCCCGCGCCCCGGTCCACGCCCACGACGAGCCCGAAGTCCCCGGCACGGCCGGAGGCGACGCCGGACTCGGCGTCCTCGACGACGACCGCGCGCTCGCGCGGCACGCCGAGCTGGTCCGCGGCGTACAGGTACGTCGCCGGTGCGGGCTTGCCCGCCAGGCCGCGCTCGGCCGCAACCAGCCCGTCCACCACGAGGGGGAACCGGTCGGTGAGGCCCGCCGCGGCCAGCACGGGCACCGCGTTGCGGCTGCTCGACACCACGGCGACGGCCCGGCCGTCCGCGATCAGCGCGTCCACGAGCCGCACCGAGCCGGGGTAGGGCGTCACGCCCTCCGACTCCAGCACCTGCGTGAACACGGCGTTCTTCCGGTTGCCGAGGCCGCAGACAGTCGCGGCGTCGGGGGAGTCGGCCGGGTCCCCCCACGGCAGCTCGATCCCGCGGGACGCCAGCAGCGACCGGACGCCCTCGTAGCGCGGCTTGCCGTCGATGTGCGCGAAGTAGTCGGCGTCGGTGTACGGCGCCGCGCCGCGCTCCTCCAGCAGCGGGGCGAACAGCCGCTCCCACGCGTGCATGTGCACGACGGCGGTCGGCGTCAGGACGCCGTCGAGGTCGAACAGGACGGCGTCGAGGCCGTCGAGGACCGCGGAGGGGCGGTCGGGGGCGGGTGCCACGGGCGGGTGCTCCAGGGTGCTCGGGGGTTCAGCGGGGGGCGGGGGTGACGGGGTCTGCGGGGGTCCTGCGGACGACGGGGACCGCGGGGACGGACCAGGCGCTGGACGCGCGGGCGACGAGCTCCGGGGCGACCGGGCCGGCCGGGGCCGGCGGGTGCCCGAGGTCGACGCCGAGCCGGTCCAGCACCTGCTCGACGAGGATCTGCGCCACCAGTGTGAGGGGTTGCCGGACGCTCGTCAGCCCGGGACGCGCGAGCGAGGCCAGGTCGGAGTCGTCGAAGCCCGTGACGGCCACGTCCCGGCCGGGGGTGGCGCCGGCGTCGGTCACCGCGTCCAGCACCCCGAGGGCCAGGACGTCGGAGGCGCACACGAACGCCGTCGGGGCCTCCCCGGGGCGGGCGAGCGACGCGGCGACCACCGCGGTGGCGGCGCCGGGGTCGTCGGCGGCCGCCGTCAGGTCCGGTCCGGGGTGCAGGCCGAGCCGGGCGGTCTCCGCGCGCCAGCCGGACCGCCGGGCGTCGCCGCCGGCGCCGTCCGCCGGCCAGCCGACGAACCCGACGCGGCGGTGGCCGCGGCCCGCCAGGTGCCGGACGGCGAGGGCCGTGCCGAGGGCGCCGTCGACGTCGACCCACGGGTGCGCCGCGTCGTCGTCGCCCCAGGGCCGCCCGTGCACCGCGAACGCCGCCCCCTGCCGGGCGAGCCAGGCGGGCCGGCGGTCACCGGGGTGGGTGTCCGCGACCACGACCGCGTCCACGTCGTGGCCCGCGAGCAGCTCGGCGTACGCGGCGATCTCGGCGTCGTCGTCGCCGTACGGGGCGTCGAAGGCCAGCAGCCGGTAGCCGTGCGGTCGCGCGGCGGCGACGAGCGCGTGCAGCAGCCGGTCGGGGTGGGCGGCCGTGCGGTGCGCGGTGGGCCCGACGCGGATGCCGATCAGCCCGGAGCGCCGCGAGGACAGCGCCCGCGCGGCCCGGTCCGGCACGTACCCGAGCAGGTCGACGGAGCGGCGGACGCGGGCCAGCGTGCCCGCGGACAGCCGGCCGGGGGCGTTGAGCGCGTTGGAGACCGTCTGCCGCGAGACGCCCGCGTGCTCCGCGACGGCGCGGATGGTGACGCGACCGGCCGGGTCCGCGTGCTGGCGCGGGGCGTCGGGCGTGTGCATGGGGTCCTCGGGGCGTCCGTGCGGCTGGTGCGGAGCGGGCGGAGGCGACGGAGCGCTTTGACCGGTCAAATCCTCCCGCCGCGCGCGCGACGCTGTCAAAGCGCCAGGACGACTCGGGCGAACCCGGCATCCCGCGCGCTGCCTGCGGGTTCGCGCGGCCGCGGCCGGCCTGCTGCCGCCGGCGCGGGTGTGACTAGGGTGACACCCATGACGTGGCTGACGACGCCCGCGCACGCCCGCTGGCTGGAGACCGAGACCGACCGCCTGCTCGCCTTCGGGAGGGCGTCCGTCGCGCCGTCCGGCGGGTTCCTGCGCCTGGACGACGTCGGGCGCCCGCTGCCCGGCCCGGTCGAGCTGTGGATCACCTGCCGGATGACGCACGTCTACGCCCTCGCGCACCTCATGGGACGGCCGGGGAACGCGGCGCTCGTCGACCACGGGCTCGCGGCGCTGGACGGCCTGTTCCGCGACGCCGAGCACGGCGGCTGGTACGCCGAGGTCGACGCCGACGGCACGCCCCGCGACACCGAGAAGGCGGCCTACCCGCACGCGTTCGTCGTGCTGGCCACGTCGTCGGCGGCCGCGGCCGGGCGTCCCGGCGCGGAGGCGCTGCTGCGCGAGGCCCTGGCGGTGTCCGAGCAGCGGTTCTGGGACGAGGAGGCCGGCATGGCCGTCGAGTCCTGGGACCGGACGTTCACGCACCTCGACGGGTACCGCGGCGTCAACGCCAACATGCACACCGTCGAGGCGTACCTGGCCGCGCACGGCGTGACCGGGCAGCGGGTGTGGCTCGACCGCGCCGTGCGGATCCTCACCCGCGTGGTGCACGGCTACGCGCGGGGCAACGAGTGGCGGATCCCCGAGCACTTCGACGCCCGCTGGGAGGCCGACCTGGAGTACAACGCCGACACCCCGGCCCACCCGTTCCGGCCGTACGGCGCGACGATCGGGCACTGGCTGGAGTGGGCGCGTCTCACCCTGCACGCCCGGGCCGCGCTCACCGCCGCCGGGGACGTGGCACCGACGTGGATGCTCGACGACGCGGTCGCGCTGTTCGACGCCGCCGTCCGCGAGGGCTGGTCGGTGGACGGCGCCCCCGGGTTCGTCTACACGGTCGACTGGTCCGGGAAGCCCGTCGTGCGGGAGCGGATGCACTGGGTGGCGGCCGAGGCCGTCGCGGCGGCCGCGGCGCTGCACGCGGCGACGGGCGACCAGCGGTTCGACGACTGGTACGTCACGTGGTGGGAGTACGTCGCCGAGCACCTGCTCGACCACGAGGGCGGCTCCTGGTGGCACGAGCTCGGCACCGACAACCGGGTGTCGCGCACGGTGTGGGAGGGCAAGGCCGACCTCTACCACGCGGTGCAGGCGACGCTGATCCCGCGGCTGCCGCTCGCGCCGGTCATCGCCCCGGCGTTGGCGCAGGGGCTGCTGGACTGAGGCCGCCGGCGTCGCGGCGCCGGACCTGGCGCGCGGCGCACCGGGCCGGACCTGGCGCGCGGTGCACCGGGCCGGACCTGGCGCGCGGTGCGCGGGGCGGGGTCCTAGAGTCACGCCGTGTCCCGGAGCCGGCGGTCCGTCCCGTGGTGGGTCGCCGTCGTGGTGGCGGCCCTCCTCGTGCTGACGGGGGCGCTCCCGCGCGCCGACGCCGGCGCCCTGGCCGAGCGCGTCGGGCCCGTCCTGCTGTTCGTCGCGGCGCTGACCGTGGTCGCGGAGCTGTGCGGCGCGGCGGGGCTGTTCGACGTCGCGACGGACGCGGCGTCGCGGTCGGCCGGCGGGCGGCGGTGGCTGCTCTGGCTGCTGCTCGTCGTCATCGCCGTGGCGTCCACGGTCCTGCTCTCGCTCGACACCACCGCGGTGCTGCTGACGCCGCTCGCCATCAGCCTGGCCCGCCGCACCGGCACGTCGCCGCTGCTGCTGGTGCTGACGGTCGTCGCGCTCGCGAACACCGCGTCGCTGCTGCTGCCCGTGTCCAACCTCACGAACCTGCTCGCCGACCACCGGTTCACGGACGCCGGGGTCGGCTACCTCGGGCTGATGTGGGCTCCCGCGCTCGCGGCCGTGCTGGTGACGGTGGCCGTGCTCGCCGTGCGTGGGCGGGCCGACCTGCGTGGACGGTTCGAGCCCGGGCCGCGCTACGTCCCGCCCGACCGGGCGCTGCTGCGCGTCACCGGCGCGACCACCGTCGTCATGGCCGCGGGCTTCGTCGCCGGGCTGCCGGTGTGGGCGGTCGCGCTCGCGGCCGCGGTCGTCCTGCTCGCGGCCTTCGCGGTGCGGCGCCGGGCGCTCCCGGTGCGCCCGACGCAGCTGGTGCCGTGGCGGATGCTGCTGGTGGTCGCCTCGCTGTTCGTGGTCGTCGAGACGCTGCACGTGCGCGGGCTCGGCGAGGCGCTGGTCGCCGCAGCGCCCGGGGGAGACGGCACGGGCGCCCTGCTGGGCGTCGCCGCGCTGTCGGCCGGCGCGGCGAACCTCGTGAACAACCTGCCGGCGTACCTGGTGCTCGAGCCCGTCGCCGCCGACAGCCCGCTGCGGCTCGCCGCCGTGCTGATCGGGACGGGCGTCGGCCCGCTGCTGACCCCGTGGGCGTCGCTCGCGACCGTGCTGTGGTGGCAGCGCTGCCGGCAGGCGCTCGTGCACGTGCCCGTGCGGGCGTTCGTCGTGCAGGGGCTGTGGCTGGCGCCGCTCGCGGTCGCGGGGGCGGTGCTCGCGCTCGCGGTGACGGCCTAGCGGGAGCCGCCGGGGCCGCCCGCGTCGTCGGCGCCCGGCGCGGCCCTGCGCCGGGTGGACCGGGCCCGCACGTGCATGCGCTCGCCCTGCGGGCCCCACAGGCTGAGGACCTCCGCCGGGCCGGGGCCGGGGTTGGTGAACCAGTGCGGCACCCGGGTGTCGAACTCCACGGCCTCGCCGGCGTCCACCAGCAGGTCGTGCTCGCCGAGCACCAGGCGCATGCGGCCGGACAGCACGTACATCCACTCGTAGCCCTCGTGGGTGCGCGGGTCCGGCGGGCCGGGGTGGAGGCCAGCCGGGAAGACCATCTTGTAGGCCTGCAGCCCGCCGGGGCGGCGGCTGAGCGGCACGTACGTCACGCCGTGGCGCTCGAACGGCGACAGGTGCACGCGCGGGTCGCCCGTCGCGGGCGCACCGACCAGCTCGTCGAGCGGCACCTGGTGCGCGCGGGCGAGCGGCAGCAGCAGCTCCAGCGTGGGGCGGCGCTGCCCGGACTCGAGCCGGGACAGCGTGCTGACGGAGATCCCGGTGCTGCGGGAGAGGTCCGCGAGCGTGCTGCCGCGCCGCTGCCGGAGGTCGCGCAGCCGCGGGCCGACGGCCTCGAGGACGGGCTCGAGGTCGTCCGGCGCCGGGTCGGCCGGGGTGTGCTGCCGCCGGGTGGCGGTGCGCTCGCCCTGCGGGTCGTGGGCACGGCGGGCGGTGCGGTCGGGCATGACCCCAGTTTGCCGATCCGGCAACGGTGTTTGTCAATGTGGCTCCGTGCGCGCAGGCTCGTCACGACGACGGAGGAGGACGGGATGGACGAGGACCGGTACGACGTCCTGGTGGTCGGCGGCGGGGCCGCGGGCCTGAGCGGGGCGCTGACGATCGCGCGCGCCCGCCGCAGGGTGCTGGTGGTGCACGACGGCACGCCGCGCAACCTGCCCGCGGCGCACATGCACGCCTACCTGGGGCTCGACGGCCTGCCCCCGGTCGACCTGCTGGCGCGCGGGCGCGCGGAGGTGCAGGGGTACGGCGGCGAGGTCGTCGAGGCCCGCGTGGCCGACGTCCGGCGGGACGGCGACGGCGTCCGGGCCGTGCTCGACGGCGGGCGCGTGGTCCGCGCACGCCGCGTGCTGGTGGCGACGGGCCTGGCCGACGAGCTCCCCCTGGTCGACGGGCTCGCCGACCGCTGGGGCCGCGACGTGCTGCACTGCCCGTTCTGCCACGGCTGGGAGGTGCGTGACCGGGCGGTGGCCGTCCTCGGCTCCGGCCCGGTCGCCCTGCACCAGGTCCAGCTCTGGCACGGGTGGACGCGGGACCTGACGCTGTTCCTGGACGGCGGCGAGGATCCCGACGACGCCGGGTGGGAGCGGCTCGCCGCGCTCGGCGTGCGGGTGGTCGACGGGCGCGTCGCGGGCCTGGAGGTCACGGCCGGCGCCGTCTCCGGGGTGCGGCTGGCGTCCGGGCCGGTGCTGCCGTGCGACGCCGTGGTGGTGGCCACGGGGTTGTCCGCGCGGCTCGACGGGCTCGAGGGCCTGGGGCTGCCGACGGCGCCGGTGACGATGGGCGGGCGCCGCATCGGCACCGCCGTCGAGGCGGGGCCCGACGGCGCCACCGCGGTGCCGGGCGTCCGGGTCGCCGGGAACGTCACCGACCTGCGGGCGCAGGTGCAGGTCGCGGCCGCCGAGGGGCTCGCCGCGGGTGCCGCGTTCGTGGGCGAGCTCGCCGCGGAGGACGCCGACGCGGCCGTCACGCGGTACCGGCGGGAGCAGACGGGGCCGTTCTCCGCGGCGTCCGAGCGCGCCCTCGCGGACCGGCTCGCGGGCGACGGGCGGCACGGGCTGTGACGCGCGGGACGGGCGGGCAGGCGGGACGGGCGCGGGCCGGGAGCACCCGGCGCGCGGCCGCGGGCAGGACGACGAGCGGGACCGACGGCAGGAGGACGGCATGAGCGACCACGACCACGGGCACGGGCACGGCGGCGACCCGGGAGAGGTCCGCCACGACCGGGAGTTCTGGGAGGAGCGGTACCGGTCGGCGCCGCAGGTGTGGAGCGGGCGACCGAACCCCTCCCTCGTGGCGGAGGCGGGGGCGCTGCCGCCGGGCCGCGCCCTGGACGTCGCGTGCGGCGAGGGCGGGGACGCCCTGTGGCTGGCGTCCCGCGGCTGGCGGGTGACCGCGGTGGATCTCGCGCAGACGGCGCTGGACCGGGTGCGGGCCGCGGCCGAGGCGGCCGGGCCGGACGTGGCGGAGCGGGTGCGCACCGAGCGCGTCGACATCGCCGGGTGGGACGCGGGGGAGGGCGCCTTCGACCTCGTCACGACGCACTTCCTGCACCTGCCGCCCGACGTGCGGGCCGCGGCGTTCGGGACGATGGCCCGGGCGACCGCTCCCGGCGGGACGCTGCTCGTGGTGGCCCACCACGCGAGCGACCTGGCCACGACGATCGGCCGGCCCGACGTGCCCGAGCTCTTCTTCGAGCCCGAGGACGTGGTGGCGGCGCTGGCGCCGGGCGCCTGGGACGTGCCGGTGGCGGAGGCGCGCCCGCGGCAGGTCGTGGACCCCGACGGCCGGGAGATCACCATCCGGGACACGGTGGTGCGGGCCGTGCGCTGCCGCTGACCGCGACCTTCCCGGACCGCGCCGCGCGTCCTGCCACCCTCCCCGGCCTCCGGGCGGGTGGCAGGATCGCGGGCATGAGCGACGACAGCGACGTGCGGGCCGTGATCGCCGAGGTCGAGCGGCAGGAGCGCGAGCTCCGGTTCGCCACCTTCACGAACGACGACGCGTGGGAGCTCGGCTGCCTGCTGGTCCGGCTGGCGACCGAGCGGGACCTGCCGGTGACGGTGGACGTCCGCCGGGGCACCCAGCAGCTCTTCCACGCCGCGCGGCCGGGCACCGTGGCGGACAACGACACCTGGGTCGAGCGGAAGGTGCGGGTCGTCGAGCGGTTCGGCACCTCGTCGTACCTGCAGGGCCTGCGGGCGCGGGCGAAGGGCACGACGTTCGCCGCGGCGCACGACCTCCCGCTGCAGGAGTACGCGGCGCACGGCGGGGCGTTCCCGGTGCACGTCGAGGGCGTCGGGGTGGTCGGCGCGGTGACCGTGTCGGGCCTGCCGCAGGCCGACGACCACGCCCTGGTGGTCGAGGCCGTCCGGACGTTCCTGGACGGCTGAGGTCAGCCGGCGGGCGGCACCGGGAGCACCGACGGCAGCCAGTCGCGCACCGCGGCGGTGACGGCGGGCAGGTCCGCCTTGAGGCCGTGGTCCCCGCGCACCACGACCACCCGGCGACCGGGGGCCTGCGGCGGGACGCCGTACGGGTCGGTCGCGCCCTGCACCACGAGGACGGGGACCTGCGGGGTCTCGAGCTCGGGGAGGCGGCTCGGCAGGTCCGGGCGGCCCGGCGGCTGCGTCGGGAACGCCAGGCACAGCACGCCGGCGGCGCCGGTGGCGGAGGCAGTCCGGCAGGCCGTGCGCGCGCCGGCGGACCGGCCCCCGGTCACCAGCGGCACGCCGGGCAGCCGGTCGCGCACGCCCGCGACCGCCGCGCACCAGGCCTCGTCCAGCGCGGCCGGGCGCGGGCCGACGCGCTTGCCGGCGACGCGGTAGGGCTGCTCGACCAGCGCGACCGCCAGGCCGAGGCCGGTCGCCAGCGCGGTGACCGCGAGCAGGTCGGGGGCGCCGACGCCACCCCCGGCGCCGTGCCCGAGCACGAGCGCGCCGGGCGCGGGGGCGGCTCCGGGCGGGAGGTGCAGGTGCGCGCGTGCCGTCCCCTGCGGGGTGTCGAGGTCGAGCAGCTCGGCCGGGACGTCGTCGCGCGCCATGCCCCGCACGGTAGCGCGGGGCACGGCGCGCGGGTCCGGACGGCGGACCGCCGGCCCGGACGGGCGGGTCCCGTCAGGCCGGGTCCACCAGGCCGCGCTCCACGGCGCGGACCAGCCGGCGGGGGACCTCGACGGTCCGCCCGTCCGGGGTGCGTGCCGTCGCGAGCGGCACGGGGGTCGCCTTCCACCGGGAGCGGCGGGAGCGGGTGCTGCTCCGGGAGAGCCTGCGCTTGGGGACGGCCATCAGCCCTGCCTGGCCTTCCAGCGGGGGTTCTTCTTGTTGATGACGAAGGTCTTCCCGTGGCGGCGGACCACGATCGAGCCGTCCTTCTTCTTCAGGGACGCCAGGGAGGCGCGGACCTTCATCGGGTCTCCTCGGGGGTGGTGGGCGCGGTGATGCCGTAGCGCCGGCGGAACTTCTCGACGCGGCCGGCGGTGTCCAGGACGCGGGACCTGCCGGTGTAGAACGGGTGGCTCGCGGAGGACACGTCGACGTCGACGACGGGGTAGGTGTTCCCGTCCTCCCACTCGACGGTCCGGTCCGAGGTCAGCGTGGACCGGGTCAGGAACGCGAAGCCCGCGCTGACGTCCCGGAACACCACCGGGTGGTAGTCGGGGTGGATGCCCTGCTTCATGTCGTCCTCCTCACCAGCTGGACTTCGTGACGCCGGGCAGCTCGCCGCGGTGGGCCATCTGCCGCATCCGCACGCGCGAGAGCCCGAACCTCCCGACGTAGCCCCGGGGACGGCCGTCGGCGACGTCGCGGTTGCGCACCCGGGTGGGGCTGGCGTCGCGGGGCAGGGCCTGCAGGGCGGCGCGCGCCGCGACGCGCTCGGCCTCGGGCAGGTGCGGGTTCACGGACGCGGCCTTGAGCTCGCGGCGCCGCTCGGCGTAGCGGGCGACGACGGCCTTGCGCTGCTCGTTCCTGGCGATCTTGCTCGTCTTGGCCATCAGCGCTCCTCCTTGAAGTCGACGTGGCGGCGGACGACCGGGTCGTACTTCTTCAGCACGAGCCGGTCGGGGTCGTTGCGGCGGTTCTTGCGGGTGACGTAGGTGGAGCCCGTCCCGGCGGTGGAGCGCAGCGTGACGATCGGGCGGACGTCGGCGGCGCGGGCCATCAGAGCCTCTCCCCGCGGGCCAGGATCCGGGCCACCACGACCTCGATGCCGAGCTTGTCGACCGTCTTGATGCCCCGGGCCGAGACGGTCAGCGTCACGTGCCGCCCGAGCGAGGGCACCCAGTAGCGCTTGCGCTGGATGTTCGGGTCGAACCGCCGCTTGGTGCGCCGGTGGGAGTGGGAGATCGAGTGGCCGAACCCCGGGGTCGTCCCGAGGACCTGGCAGTGAGCGGACATGGGTTCAGCATACTAATGAGAATCGTTTGCGACAAGCGCTAGGCTGGCCCCATGACGCCGACGACCCTCACCGTCCTGGCCACCGTCGACCCCCTGCTGCGCGACGCCGTCGCGTTCGGCGTGGTGACCGACCGCCCCCGCACCGTCGTGCTGCGGCACGACATCGTCGACGGGCCCGACGGTGGCGGCATCCGGCGCGTCGTGGCGGACGCGGGCGGCGTGCTCGAGGACGTCCTCGTCCCGCTCGCGCACGCGTGCCTGAGCTGCTCGGTGCGGGAGGACGCGGTGCCGACCCTCGAGCGTCTCGCCCGCGACGGCCGCTGGGACGCCGTGCTGCTCGCCCTGCCCGTCTCCGCCGAGTCCCTGCCCGTCACCCGGGCTCTCGGGGCCGCGGCGCGCGAGAGCGGCCGGCTCCGCGGGCTGCGGCTCGCCCGGGTGGTCGCGGCGCTCGACCTGGCGACCCTCGAGCACGACCTGCTCGGCGACGACCTGCTCGCCGAGCGCGGGATCGCGCTGACCGAGGACGACGAGCGCGGCGTCGGCGAGGCGCTCGCGGCCCAGGTGGCGCACGCCGACGTCCTGCTGGTCAGCGGCGACGCCGCCGAGCACCCCGTCGCCTCCGACCTGCTCGACCACGTCCGGGCCGCGGACGGCCTGCGGGTCGACGGCGTGTGGGGCGTCGACGCGGACGTGCTGCTGTCCGGGCGCCACGACGCGGCGGCGGCGGAGCGGCGACTGGACCCGCGGGCGGTGGCGCCGGTGGCCGGGGCGCCGACCGCCCACGGGGTGTGGACGCTCGACCTGCGCGCCGACCGTCCGCTGCACCCCGACCGCCTCGTGGCCGAGGTCTCCCGGCTCGGGGGCGGGAGGCACCGCAGCCGGGGGCACTTCTGGGTGCCCACCCGGCCCGACTCCGTGTGCGGCTGGGACGGCGCGGGCGGACAGCTCAGCATCGGCGAGGTCGGCACCTGGGGTCGCGGCACGCCCTCGACCCGGCTGGTCTTCACGGGCGTGGACGACGTGCGCGGCGACCTGCTCGCCGCGTTCGAGGACGTCCTGGTCTCCGCCCGGGAGCACGCCCGGGGCCTGCACGCGTGGCTCGGGCGCGAGGACGTGCTCGCGCCGTGGCTCGGGGACCGCGCCGCCTGATCGAGGTCCGGTCGCCGCCCGTGCCCGCCGTGCGGATGCGGGCGGGCACGGGCGGGGGCAGTGTCGGAGGGGTCAGCACCGCCGACAGCCAGGAGGCCGCCATGCCGCGTCGTGACCCCGGTCCGGGTGTCAAGGACAAGGAGCTGTACGAGGAGCTCCGGGACGAGGGCAACAGCAAGGAGAAGTCCGCGCGGATCGCCAACGCGGCCGCCGCGCGCGGACGGTCGTCGGTCGGCCGCAAGGGCGGCGAGTCCGGCTCCTACGAGGACTGGACGGTCGCGGACCTCCGCAAGCGGGCTGCCGAGATCGGCATCGACGGACGCTCCTCCATGAGGAAGTCCGAGCTCGTCGACGCGCTCCGGTCGCACTGAGGCGGGCCGTCAGCCGCCGCAGGTCAGGCCGGTGGCCAGCGCGTCCAGGTTGTCCCGCATGACGTCCAGGTAGTCGCGGTCGTCGTCCTCGGCCATGCCCTCCAGCGGGTCGAGGACGGCCGTCGCGACGCCGAGCTCGTCCGCGAGGGTCTGCGTGACCTTCGGGCTCACGAGCACCTCGAAGTACAGCGTCCGCACGCCCTCGTCCCGGACGACCGCGGCGACGTCGCGCAGCCGGGCGGGGGAGGGCTCCACCTCGGGGTCCACGCCGGACAGCCCGACCTGGTGCAGCCCGTACCGCTGCGCCAGGTAGCCGAACGCCTCGTGCGAGGCCACGAGCGTCGCCCCCCGGCAGGACGCGAGGCCCCCGGCCAGGTCGTCGTCCAGGGCGTCGAGGTCCGCCTCGAGGTCCGCGGCGCCCGCCGCGAAGTCCGCCGCGTGCGCCGGGGCCACCTCCGCGAGCGCGTCCGCCACCTGGTGCCCGACCTGCGCCAGCCGCGCCGGGTCGAGCCAGAAGTGCGGGTCGGGCGCCCCGGAGCCCGACCCGGCCGGCGTCCCGTCCGGTGCGGGCTCGAGCGCGGCCGCGCGCGCCGTGTCGACCACGTGCGTCGGGCTGCTCGCGGCGACCGCCTCGTCGGTCGCCGCCTGGAAGCCCGACAGGTAGACGACGAGATCCGCGTCCCCCAGCCGCGAGACGGCGCTGGGCGAGAGCTCCAGGTCGTGCGGCTCGCCCCCGGGCGGCGTGAGCGAGCCGACGGTCACGTGCTCGCCCCCGACGCGCTCCGCCACGAACTGCAGCGGGTAGAACGCCGCGACGACGTCGACGCGGTCGTCGGCGCCCGCGGGCGCGCACGCCGCCAGCGCGAGAGCGGCGGCGACGACGGTTGCCCCGGTGCGTGCGGGGCGTGCCGTGCGCGCCGGTGGGCCGCTCGCCGCGGTGCGCTCGGGCGTCGCGGCGGCGTGCGGGCCGGCGTACGGGTCGAGGTGGGTCTGCTGGTGGGGGCGGGGTCGGGGCACGGGGTCCTCCCGGGTGCAGGGGTGCGGGGGTGCGAGGTGCGGGGACGCGGACGGCCGCGCGCGGAGCGGGCCGGAGCGTGCGTCGCTCCGGGCCTCGCTCCGGCGCGCGGCCGGGTGTGGTGCCGGGCCGGTGCGCGGTCGCGTCAGCCGGCGTTCTCGTCCTCGTGGTCGTGGTCGTGCTCGTCGTTGTGGTCGTGGTCGTCGCCGTGCTCGTCCGCGTGGTCGTGCGGCACGGCGCCGGAAACGCCGGTGATCTCGTTGGGCTCGACGTCGAGCGTGGTCGACAGCCACACCTCGCCGGACACCACGTCGACCGCGTGCACGCTGCGCGTGGCGGGGTCGGTGACGTAGACCGACCCGTCGAGGACGGTCAGCGCGGGCCGGGGGGACTGCCACTCGTCCGGCTCCTCCCAGGCGTCGACCACCGGGATGGAGCGGACCAGGGTGCCGGACACGGGGTCGATGACGTGGAGCGAGCCGTCGGTGCCGAGCACGAGGGCCTCGCCGTCCTCGCCGCGGGCGAGCGACCGGAACGTGTAGGACGAGGGCAGGTCGACCAGGCGGAGGCTGCCGTCACGGGTGTCGATCAGCGAGACGCGGGTGGGGTGCTCGAGCTCCGCGTCTCGGTCGGACTTGTAGTCGCCCAGCACGACGGGGGACTCCTCGGTCCCGGCCTGGTTGCCGATGCGGCCGTAGGCGTCGGGCGCGGCGACCTTCGTGATCGTGCCGCCGGCGTACACCACGGCGCCGTCCTCGCAGCCGATCACCACGGCCTCGTCGGCGGCGACGGCCTCCCCGTGCACACCGGGGCACTCCTGCGTGGCGGCCACCTCCTCGCCGTGGGCGTCGAGCACGCGGATGCCGGTGCGGGCCTCCTCGGTCCCCTCCGACACGACGAGCGTGCCGTCGGAGAGCTCCACCGCGACGCCGTGGTGGGCGCTGGGCGTGGTCAGCTCCCGCGCCGGGGCGTCGGGGTCGGCGACCTGGTCGGAGTCGAGCACCGTGATCGCGCCCGTCCCGTCGTCGAACAGCGCCGTGCGGCCCTCGTGCGGCACGACGTGGCCGGGCTTCTCGGCGGCCCAGCGCACGTCGGTGAGCACCGGGTCGCTCGTGTACGCGTGGGCGTGGTCCCCGTGGGGTTCGGACCAGGTGCCGGCGTCCAGGACCTGGAAGCCCCCGGTGGTCGTCACGAGCACGTGGCGGTTGTCGCCCGCGCCGTTGACGCGGGTGAAGCCCTCGAGCGGCAGGTCGGCCACGACCTCGAGGCTGTCGGCGTCGAGCACCTGGACGCCCCCGTCGTAGGTCAGGACGAGGCGCGGCTTCGCGGTCGCGACCTCGGTGGCGGAGGGTGCGGACGAGGTCGGGTCGGGCGCGGGTGCGGCGGTGTCGCCGGCACCGGTGCTGCAGGCCGCGAGCAGGGCGGCGGACACCCCGAGGCCGAGGGCGCCGAGGACGCGCGGGCGGGGACGGGTGGTTCGGATCATGGCGCGACGCTAACACAAATGATACCCGTTCTCATGTTTGTCACAGCCCTGACCTGGACGCGCACGAGACGGCACCCGGCCCGGCGGGTCACACTGGGCGCCATGACGCCAGCAGCCCCGGCCCCCGCGGTGCCGTCCGAGCCGTCCTCGCGCCCCGCACGCCCCGCGGGACCCCTCCGTCGCGCCGGGGTCGCCTGATGGATCTGCTGCTCGTCGCGCTGATCGTCGCGGTCGCCGTCATCGGGGTCACGGCCCTCGCGCCGAAGGTGGGCGTCGCCGCACCGCTGCTGCTCGTGCTGCTCGGCGTCGCGATCAGCCTCGTGCCGGCCGTGCCCGCCGTGGAGATCGAACCGGAGTGGATCCTCGGCGGCGTGCTGCCGCCGCTGCTGTACGCGACGTCGGTCTCGATGCCGACCATGGACTTCCGGCGCGACCTGACCGCGATCAGCGGGCTGTCGGTCGCGCTGGTGGTCGTGACCTCCGTGGTGCTCGGCCTGGTGTTCTCGTGGCTGATCCCCGACGTCACGCTCGCCACCGGCATCGCCCTGGGGGCCGTGCTCAGCCCCACGGACGCCGTCGCGACCTCGATCGTGCGCCGCTCCGGCGTCAGCCCCCGCGTCGTCACGGTGCTGGAGGGCGAGAGCCTGCTGAACGACGCCTCCGCGCTGGTGCTGCTGCGCTCGGCCGTCGCCGCCACGGCCGCCTCCGTGACCCTGTGGGGCGTGGTCGGGGACTTCGTGTTCGCGGTGGCCGTCGCCGTGGTGGTCGGCGCGTCCGTCGGCAAGGCGAGCCTCTGGCTCCGCACCCGCGTGTCCGACCCGCACCTGACCACGACCATCTCGTTCCTCGTCCCGTTCATCGCCTACCTCCCGGCCGAGAGGCTCGGGGCGTCGGGCCTCGTGTCGACGGTCGCCGCGGGCCTCGTCGCCGGGTCGGGCAGCGTGCGGCTGCGCCCGCAGGACCGCATCGCCGAGGCGGCCAACTGGCGCACGCTGGAGCTGCTGCTCGAGGGCGCGGTGTTCCTGGTGATGGGGCTCGAGGTGTACGGCCTGGTCGAGGAGGTCCGCGGGGAGCACGGCAGCCTCTGGCTGGCGCTCGGGCTGGCGGCGCTCGCGGCCGTGGTGGTGCTGGTGGTGCGCACCGGCTACGTCACGTTCCTGGTGCGCACCCTGTCCCGCCGGGCGCGCCGGGGGGCGGGGGTGCGCGGGCTCCTCACCGCGGCCAACGACCGGGTCGACGCCTTCAGCAGGATGACGCCGGAGGAGCGCGCGCAGGTCTGGCGGCAGGGCCCGTCCGGGACGACGTGGCGCGCCGGGTCCGACCCGCTCGCGGAGCGCGGCGCCGGGGTCTCGGAGGCCGCCGCGGCAAGCCCGACGGAGGCCGCCGCACCGGGCGGGACGGAGGCCGCCGCGGCACCGTCGGAGGCTCCCACGGTGCCGTCGGCGCCCTCGGCGCCCGCCCGGGAGGACCTGCGCCGGGCACTCGGCCGCCGGCGCTGGACGCGCAAGCCGCGCGCCCGGGCCGACGAGACCCCCGAGACGCGCACGAGCCGCGTGCGCGCCCGCATCACGCGGCGGATCGCCGACATCGACTACCTGCAGGCCGAGCCGCTCGGTGCCCGTGAGGGCGTCGTCCTGGTGTGGGCGGGGATGCGCGGCGTGGTCACGCTGGCCGCCGCCCAGTCGCTGCCGCGCGAGACGCCGCACCGGGCGCTGCTGATCCTCGTGGCGTTCACGGTCGCCGCGGGCACCCTGCTGGTCCAGGGCGGCACCCTCGCGTGGGTGGTGCGGCGGCTCGGGCTGTCGCGCGACGGCACTGACGACCGGGCGGACCTCGACCGGCTGGTGGTCGAGATGTCACGGGCGGCCGCCGAGCTGCTGGGCGACCCGGACCTGCGGCGCCCGGACGGGACGCCGTACGCGCCGGCGGTGCTCGAGCTGGCCCGGCGGGTGGCCGAGCGGCAGGCGGAGGAGGTGGACGTCGAGGTCGACGCCGACACCGACCGCGCGTCCGTCGCGGCCCAGGTGCGCGAGCTGCGGCTGGCGACGCTCGACGCCCAGCGCGCGGCCCTGCTCCGCGTGCGGGACCTCGGCACGGCCTCGTCCGGGGCGCTGACCGAGGCGCTCACGGTGCTCGACGCCGACCAGATCAGCCTGGAGCTGCGCGCGCACGAGTGAGCGGTCCGGCGCGGCCGGGGCGGAGCCCCGCGCGAGGTCGCGGCGTCCGCCGGGGGCTCCGGGGGCTGGGGGTGCCCCGGGTGCTCAGGGCGCGGCGACGGGCTCCGGCGCCTCGGCCCTTCCCGGGCCCTCTGTGGCCTGCGGCGCCGCCGTCGCCGCCTGGGCCGACGACCGGACGAGCCGCGCCGCGAACACCTCCGCCGGCTCGGGGCGCCCGAACGCCCACCCCTGCGCACGGTCGCACCCGAGCTCCCCGAGCAGCGTCGCCGTGGCGGGGTCCTCGACGCCCTCGGCGACGACGCGCATGCCCAGCGCGTGCCCCAGGTCGACGGTCGAGCGCAGGATCGCGGCGCACACCGCGTCGGCGGCGGCGGGGGCGACGAAGGCCCGGTCGATCTTCAGCGTGGAGAACGGCAGCCGCCGCAGGTAGTCGAGCGACCCGTAGCCGACGCCGTAGTCGTCGACGGCGAGCCGGATGCCGAGGTCGGCGAGCGCCCGCAGCGTGCGCTCCGCGCCCGGTCCGTCCCGCATCGCCATCGTCTCCGTGACCTCGAGGGTCAGGGCCTGCGGGGGGAGCCCGTGGCGGTCGAGCGCGGCGCGCACGTCGTCGACCAGCCGCGGGTCCTCCAGGTCCTGGGCGGACACGTTGACCCCCACGACGAAGTCCGGCCGGTGGACCCGCCACTCGGCGCAGCGGGCGAGCGCGACGTCGAGCACGTGCAGGGTCACCGGTCGCACGAGGCCGGTGCGTTCCGCCGCGGGGATGAACGCGGCCGGGCCGAGCAGGCCGTGCTGCGGGTGCTGCCACCGGACGAGGGCCTCGGCCCCCGTGACGAGGGCGCCCCGCACCGTCACGACGGGCTGGAAGTGCACGACGAGCTCGCCGCGCCCGACGGCCGCCGCCAGCCCGCGGAGCAGGTCCGCCTCCGGCAGCGTGGTGGCCCCGGCCTCCCCGCCGCCGTCGCAGTGCGCGCACGCCACCCGGTCGGGGCGGCGGCGCGCCTCCGTCAGCGCCGCGTCCGCGTCGGCGATGAGAGCGGGCAGCGACGCGGGCCGGCCGGGTGCCAGCGCGACGCCGATCAGCGCGCGGGTCGGCAGGTCCATCCCGCGCGCCCGCACCGGCGCGGCCAGGCGCGCCTGCAGGTCGCGGGCCGCGCCGCAGCCCTCCGCGGGCGTCGTGACGTCCAGCGTCACCGCGTACACGTCGCGTCCGAGCCGGGCGACGCGGGACGTCGCGGGCGCGAGGTCGTCCAGGAGGTGCGCGACCGCCACCAGCAGGTCGTCGGCGACGCCGTAGCCGAGCGTCTCGACGACGTCCCGGTAGCCGTCGAGCGAGACGAGCAGCAGGACGGGGACGGTGCCGGGCGGCGTCTCCGCCGCGGGTCTCTCGACGTGCGCGGCGAGGCCCGCGGTGTTCGCCAGCCCGGTCAGGGGGTCGGTGACCGTGAGGTGCGCGAGGTGCGCGTTCTGCCGGCTCAGCGTGCGCACCAGGCCGCCGAACCGCAGCAGCAGGGCGGTCATCATCACGATGCCCACGGCGCAGGCCTCGACGATGCGCAGCGGAGCGCCGGTCAGGGCGCCGACCAGGAGCGTGCCCGGGATGACGGCGCACGACGCGGCGACCAGCGCGATCTGCCCGACGGTGAGGTCGACGGACGGCCGCGCGGGCGCCTCGGACGCCGCCGACGGGTGACGACCGGCCGCGGCCATCAGCACGTACCCGCCGAGCCACAGGGTGTCGAGCAGGTGCAGGTGCCGGTCCAGCCACGGCACGGCCGAGCCGAGCTGGAACAGGACGTCCGCCCCCAGGATCAGCAGCACCGCCCAGGTCGCGTGCAGGTGGGCGGCGGTGCGCCGGCCGGAGGCCGTGGCGGTGCGCGCCAGGACCACCAGCAGCAGCGCGTCCCCGAGCGGGTAGAGCGCGCCCACGAGCGTCGCGGCGGGCGCGCCGTGGAACTCGGTCACCGCGGGCCCGAGCACCGCGAGCCACAGCAGCAGCACCGGGCCGCCGGTGACCAGCAGCGCGTCGAGCACCCAGACGGGCCGCCGGCCGGGCGGGGCGGGGAACGCGCGGACCATGCCGGCGGCGAGCAGCGGGTACGAGGCGATGTACGCGACGTCCGCGGCGGACGGGAACGGGGACACTCCCAGGACCCGGTCCAGCACGGTCCACACCAGGTCCCCGAGCACCCAGGCCGCGAGGCCGGCCGCCAGCAGGCGCCAGGCGCGGCGCCGGCCGGGGGGCATGCGCGAGGCCGCGCGCGCGAGCACCACCACGCAGGCGGCGCCGATCGCCACGAACAGCGCGTCGCGCAGGGCGCCGTCCGGCAGCGGGGCGTGCACCAGCATCGCCCCGCCGACGACTGCGACCCGCGGGGGCGCCCACCTGCCAGGTCGCCCGGTCATGATCGTGTCATCGGCTGCCGCGGGCGGTTCCTGACCCCGGGGGCGGGTGGTTCCCCCGGGTGTCACAGTCGCGCAGGTCAGCCGCGCAGGTCAGCCGTGCTCGCGACCGACCGGGGACGTGCTCGCCGCGGAGCCGCGCGCGATCGGCCCGTTCGCCGCGGCCCCGCCCGACGCCGGACCGCTCGCCGCCGGACGGCCGCCCGACCCGCCAGCGGGCGCCGCCGGCCGACGCGGCGCCACCGGGTGCAGCGTGACGTCGTGCAGCGCGCCGTCCACCACCCGCGCGGTGAGGTACGTGCCGGTGGGCTGCCGCCGCCGGTCCGTCGGGGACCCCGGGTTGAGCAGCCGCAGACCGCCCGGCGCGACCGTGTCCCACGGGATGTGGCTGTGCCCGAACACCAGCACGTCGGCGTCCGGGAACGCCGCTGCGCAGCGCGCCTCGCGGCCGGTCCGCGGGCCGGTCTCGTGCACGACGGCGAACCGCAGGCCCCCGAGCGTCGCGCGCGCCACCTCGGGCAGCCGGGCCCGCAGGTCCGGTCCGTCGTTGTTCCCCCAGCACGCGACGAGCCGCCGGGCGCGGGCCTCCAGCGCGTCGAGCAGGTCGACGTCCACCCAGTCACCCGCGTGCAGCACCACGTCCGCCGCGTCCACCGCCGCCCAGACCTCGGCCGGCAGGTCGCGGGCCCGTCGCGGGACGTGGGTGTCGGCGAGCAGCAGCAGCTCCACCGCCGTCCCGCGCCCGGCGTCCCCGCCCGCCGCGTCCACGGTCGTCACGCCCCGACGTAGGCGGCCAGGTGCTCGCCGGTGAGCGTCGACCGGGCCGCGACCAGCTCCGCGGGCGTGCCCTCGAACACCACGCGACCGCCGTCGTGCCCCGCGCCCGGGCCGAGGTCGATGATCCAGTCCGCGTGCGCCATGACGGCCTGGTGGTGCTCGATCACGACGACCGTCTTGCCGGCGTCGACCAGCCGGTCCAGCAGCCCGAGCAGCTGCTCGACGTCCGCGAGGTGCAGCCCCGTGGTCGGCTCGTCGAGCACGTACACGCCGCCCTGCTCGCCCATGTGGACGGCCAGCTTGAGGCGCTGCCGCTCGCCGCCGGACAGCGTGGTGAGCGGCTGCCCCAGCGTCAGGTAGCCGAGGCCGACGTCCGCGAGCCGGGCCAGGACGGCGTGCGCGGCCGGCGTCCGGGCGTCGCCCTCCGCGAAGAACCGCTCCGCCTCGGTCACCGGCAGCGCGAGCACGTCGGCGATGTTCCGGCCGCCGAGGGTGTACTCCAGGACGGACGCCTGGAACCGCCGGCCCTCGCACTCCTCGCACGTGGTGGCGACGCCGGCCATCATGCCGAGGTCGGTGTACACCACCCCGGCGCCGTTGCAGGTGGGGCAGGCGCCCGCCGAGTTGGCGCTGAACAGGGCGGGCTTGACGCCGTTGGCCTTCGCGAACGCCTTGCGCACCGGCTCCAGGAGGCCCGTGTAGGTGGCCGGGTTGCTGCGGCGGGACCCGCGGATCGCGCCCTGGTCCACCGTCACGACGCCCTCGCGACGCGAGACGGACCCGTGGATCAGCGAGCTCTTGCCGGACCCGGCGACGCCCGTCACGACGGTCAGCACGCCGAGCGGCACGTCGACGTCGACGTCCCGCAGGTTGTGCGTCCGTGCGCCGCGGACCTCGAGGACGCCCGTGCGCCGCCGCACGGCGGGCTTGAGCGTGGCGCGGTCGTCCAGGTGCCGCCCGGTCAGCGTGCCGCTCGCGCGCAGGCCGGCGACGGTGCCCTCGAACACGATCTCGCCGCCCGCCGAGCCCGCCCCGGGGCCGAGGTCGACGACGTGGTCGGCGACCGCGATCGCCTCGGGCTTGTGCTCGACGACGAGCACGGTGTTGCCCTTGTCGCGCAGCCGCAGCAGCAGGCCGTTCATGCGCTGGATGTCGTGCGGGTGCAGGCCGATGGTCGGCTCGTCGAACACGTACGTGACGTCGGTGAGCGACGACCCGAGGTGCCGGATCATCTTGGTGCGCTGCGCCTCGCCGCCGGACAGCGTGCCGGACGGCCGGTCGAGCGAGAGGTAGCCCAGGCCGATCTCGACGAAGGAGTCGAGCGTCTCCCCGAGCGACTCCAGCAGCGGAGCGACGGACGGCTCCTCGAGGCCGCGCACCCACGCCGCGAGGTCGCTGATCTGCATCGCGCAGGCGTCGGCGATCGACAGGCCGTGGACCCTCGAGGACCGCGCGCCCTCGTTGAGCCGCGTGCCGTCGCAGTCGGGGCACGTCGTGAAGGTCACCGCCCGCTCGACGAACGCCCGGATGTGCGGCTGCATGGCGTCGACGTCCTTGGCGAGCATCGACTTGCGGATCTTGGGGATCAGGCCCTCGTAGGTGAGGTTGATGCCCTCCACCTTGATCTTCGTGGGCTCCCGGTGCAGCAGGTCCGCGAGCTCCTGCTGCGTGAAGTCCCGGATCGGCTTGGTCATGTCGAAGAACCCGCTGCCGGCGAAGATGCGGCCGTACCAGCCGTCCATCGTGTAGCCGGGCACCCGCAGGGCGCCGTCGGCCAGGGCCTTGTCGGCGTCGTACAGCTCGGCGAGGTCGAAGTCCTGCACCGTGCCCCGGCCCTCGCAGCGCGGGCACATGCCCCCCGTGACGCGGAACTCGCGGCGCTCGGCGACCGGCGCGCCGCCCTTCTCCACGGTCACGGCCCCCGCGCCGCTGACGGAGGCGACGTTGAACGAGAACGCCTGCGGCGGGCCGAGGTGCGGCTGCCCGAGCCGGCTGAAGACGATGCGCAGCATCGCGTTCGCGTCCGTCACGGTGCCGACCGTCGAGCGCGGGTTCGCCCCCAGGCGCTCCTGGTCGACGATGATCGCGGTGGTCAGCCCGTCGAGGACGTCGACGTCCGGGCGGGCGAGCGTCGGCATGAAGCCCTGCACGAACGCGCTGTAGGTCTCGTTGATCATCCGCTGGGACTCGGCGGCGATGGTCGCGAACACCAGCGAGCTCTTGCCCGACCCGGACACGCCGGTGAACGCGGTGAGCCGGCGCTTCGGCAGGTCGACGCTCACGTCGCGGAGGTTGTTCTCGCGAGCGCCGCGGACGCGGATGCGGTCGTGGCTGTCGGCGACGTGCGGCCCGGTGGGCGTCCCTGCGGGCGTCTCGGTGGTCATCGGGTCTCCTCTGCTCGGGCCCCAGTGTGGCCGACGGGTCCGACACCGGTCGTCGTCCGGGGCGGGTGTCGTGCGACCAGGACCAAGGTCCCGGTCGTGGAGTACGGTCGGCGGCGTGGACCGCCCGCCCCCGTCACGCGCGCTCGCCGTCGGGCGCCTGCTCGGCGTGGCGGTCACCGTGCTCGGGCTCGGGTCGGGCGCGCACGTGCTCGGCGGCGGCGGCGGCCCGACGGCACCGGCGCTGCTGCTCGCCGGCGTGCCCGTGCTGCTCGGCTCGACGGCGCTCTCGCGCCGGCCGCTGACCGTCCCCGTGCTGCTGCCGGCGGCCCTCGCGGGGCAGCTCGGGGTGCACGCCACGCTGACCTGGCTGTCCGGCCCGGCGCGGCCCGGTGCGCTGCCGCCGGACGGGCCCGGTGCCCACCACGGTGCCGGGGCGGTGGCGGCGGGCGGCCTCGTCGACGCCGCCCACGCCCACGCCCACGGCACCGGCGCCGGCATGCTCCTCGCCCACGCCGTGGCGGTCGTCGCGGCCGTGCTGCTGCTGACCGCGACGGACCGCGGGGCCAGCGCGCTGCTGCGGCGCTGGACGGCGGTGCTGCCGGCGCTGACCGCCGGGCCCGCCGTCGCCGTGGCGCCGCGGCCGGCGCCCGTGCG
>NZ_JBCLVN010000035.1:0-41834 GCF_039548315.1 Cellulomonas olei | reverse complement strand
GCGCCCGAGCCCGGCGCGCGTGCGCCGCACGACGGGCCGGCCCCCGACGTGAGTGCGGACGGTGCGGCCGACGACGACCCCGACGGGGCCACCCGGCCCGCGCCGGACGGCCGGCGCGCGGCCGGGGAGCCGGGCGCGGCCACGCGTCCGTCCGCCGGGCCGTCGGCACCGCCCGCCGTGGGGGACCCCGGGGACGATCGCCCGGCGGGAGCCCCCGCCCCGTCCACGTCCGGCGGTGCGGCCCGGCCCGCCACCGGTACCGGCGGTGCGGGTCGCCCCGGAGCGCCCGGGGACGACGCGACGCCGCGGCCCGGGACCGCCCGCGACCGGGCACCCTCCGCCCCGCCGCCGTGGGACACCGACCCGGACGACCCCGGTGCTGCCGAGCCGCCGCCCGAGGACGACTGGGCCCCCGCCCCGCCGAGCGGTGCCGACCGTGTGCGGGCGGCGGCGCGCGCCGCGGCCGCGGGCGGCGGCGCGGGTGGTGCGGCACCGGGTGCTCCCCGCGTGACGTGGGCGGACGACGAGCCGTCGATGGACGACCCCGACATCGGGTCCTCCGGGCTGTCGGGCGTGCCGCTGCTGGCCCAGATGCTCGGCGCCACCGTGGTCGAGGAGCCGGAGGACCGCCCGTTCTGATCCGGACGACCACCCGCGCCGGGCGGGTGCGCCCGGCCGGAGCGGCGCGGGGGCCGGTGTGGGTGCCGGGCCGTAGGCTGTGCGCGTGTACGAGGGCGCGGTCCAGGACCTGATCGACGAGCTCGGGCGACTGCCCGGGGTCGGGCCGAAGAGCGCCCAGCGCATCGCGTTCCACATCCTCGCGGCCGACCCCACGGACGTGCGCCGTCTGGTCGACGCCCTGACGGAGGTCAAGGCCCGCGTCCGGTTCTGCGTGCAGTGCGGCAACGTGGCGGAGGAGGACCTCTGCCGCATCTGCCGCGACCCGCGGCGTTCCGCGGCGGTGCTGTGCGTCGTCGAGGAGCCGAAGGACGTCGTGGCGATCGAGCGCACGCGCGAGTTCCGCGGGCGGTACCACGTGCTCGGCGGGGCCATCAACCCGATCGCGGGCGTCGGCCCGGACGACCTGCGGATCAAGGACCTCATGACCCGCCTGGCCGACGGGACGGTCACCGAGGTGATCCTGGCCACCGACCCGAACGTCGAGGGCGAGGCCACGGCCACGTACCTGGCGCGCCTCCTGGTGCCGATGGGCCTGACGATCAGCCGGCTGGCCTCGGGCCTGCCGGTGGGCGGCGACCTCGAGTACGCCGACGAGGTGACGCTGGGCCGGGCGTTCGAGGGGCGCCGGCGCATCAGCGCCTGACCTGGGTGCCTGCCATCGCGCGGGCCGGCCGTTGGGCGTGTCGCCCGCAGGAGGGGCACGATGGCCCGCGTGACCCGATCTGACGACGCACCCGTCACCGCGGACGCCGCCCCGGTGCCCGACGGCGAGGCCGCGGACCTGCGCGCCGTCGCCGAGTCGGTCGCGCGGGAGTCCCGGGCCTTCCTCTCGACGGTCACGGAGGTCGGTGCCGGCGCGAACCCGGACGCCGCGATCCCGCTGCTGCTGCTCGCGGTGTCGGACGTGCTGGGTGTCGGCGCGCGGCTCGGGGCGATCGTCGACGTGGTGCCGAGCGAGCGCTACGAGCCGGACGTCGGCCCGGACCCGGACGTCGACCCGCTGCGGTCGGCGCTGGCGAACGTCCTGGACGGCGTGGACGAGTACGCCGAGGTGGTCGACCCGGTGCTCGGCACGGAGGTCGGCGCGGCGACGCTGTCGGGCGACCTCGTGGCGATCGCCGGTGCGCTGGTCCAGGGCCTGCGGCACTACGACCGCGGGCACGTGCTCGAGGCGCTGTGGTGGTGGCAGTTCTCGTACCTGTCCACGTGGGGCGAGCGCGCGTCGAGCGTGCTGCGCACCCTGCAGACGCTGCTCGCCCACCTGCGGCTGGACGTCGAGGACGACGTCGCCGCCGAGGCGGAGTACGACGCCCTGCAGCGCTGAGACCGCCCCGGGCACCCCGCGCGCGGTGCCGACCCCGCGCCGCGCGAGGCGGCGCGGGGACCGGGTCAGCCGACGGTGGTCTCGAGCGTGACCTCGATGTTGCCGCGGGTCGCGTTGGAGTAGGGGCACACCTGGTGCGCCTGCGCGACGAGCCGCTCGGCGGTCTCCTGGTCGACGCCGCCCAGCTCGACGTGCAGCGCCGCCTCGAGCGTGTAGCCGCCGGAGCCGTTGGGCAGGATGCCGACCTCGGCGACGACGGCGGAGTCCTGGATCGGCGTCCTGGCCGCGGCCGCCACACCCTTGAGGGCGGAGTGGAAGCACGCCGCCCACCCGGCCGCGAAGAGCTGCTCGGGGTTCGTGCCGCCGCCGGGGCCGCCCATGGCCGGCGGCACGGAGAGCGTCAGGTCCAGCACGGCGTCGTCGGAGGCGACCCGGCCCCCGGCGCGGCCCTCGCCGGTCGACGTGGCGATGGCGGTGTAGACGGCGCTCATGCGGTGCTCCTCGTGCTCGATGCATGTAGACGAACTAGTACGTCTACAGTGAACCACGCCCCGCGCCGCCATGCCAGACTGGATCGGCGCGAGGGGCCACGCCCGCGCCGCACCGACCCGAGGGGAGACCGCCGTGCCGACGTCCGCGCCGACGCCCGCCCCCGCCCGGCCCGCGTCGCCCGTGGCCGCCCGCATCCTCGACGCCGCCTCCCGGCGCTTCGCGGCGGACGGCATCCGCACCGTCAGCGCCGACCGGGTCATCGCCGAGGCCGGGGTCTCGAAGGTCACGTTCTACCGGCACTTCCCCACCAAGGACGCCCTCGTCGTGGCGTACCTGACGTCGGTCGCCGACGCCGAGCGCGCCGCGGTGGACGGCTACCGGGCCGCGCACCCCGCGGACCCCCGCACGGTGCTCGACGCCTACGCGGACGTGCTCGGGGGTGCGGCGTGCCTCCCGGGGTTCCGGGGCTGCCCGTTCATCAACGCCGCGGCCGAGTACGCCGACCCGTCGCACCCGGTGCGCGCGGTGGTCGCCGAGCACCGGCGCTGGATGGTCGCGACGGCCGCGGAGCTGCTCACGGAGCTGGGCGTCCCCGACGCGACGGCCGCTGCCGAGGAGCTCGTCATGCTCCGTGACGGCGCGATGGTCGCGGGCTACGTCGGCGGTCCCGAGGCCGGCGCGACGGTCGCGGAGCACCTGCGTCGCGCCGCCGCCGCGATCGTGGCCGCGCACCGCGCGACCGCCTCGTGACGGTCTCCGGGCTGGAGCTCACCCTCGGCACCGTCCTGCTGCTCGTCCTGGCCGGCTTCGCCGCGGGCTGGGTCGACGCCGTGGTCGGCGGGGGCGGTCTGGTGCAGCTGCCGGCGCTGCTGCTCGTGCCCGGCATCAGCCCGGTGCAGGCGCTCGCCACGAACAAGCTCGCCGGCATCCTCGGGACGTCCGTCAGCGCGGCGACCTACTACCGCCGGGTGCAGCCCGGCCTGGCGACGGCGGGCCCGATGGCGCTCGCGGCGCTGACCGGCGCCGCCGGCGGGGCGGGGCTCGCGTCGCTGCTCCCCGAGGACGTGTTCGTGCCCGTGATCCTCGTGGCGCTGGTGGCGGTCGCCGCGTACACGGTCGCCCGGCCGCAGGTCGGGCGGGCCACCGCCCTGCGCTGGCAGGGGCGCACGCACCTGCTCGTGGCGCTCGGCCTGGGGGCCGGCATCGGGTTCTACGACGGCCTGCTCGGACCGGGCACGGGGTCGTTCCTGGTCATCGCCCTGGTCGGCGTGCTCGGGTACGCGTTCCTCGAGGCGTCCGCGCAGGCGAAGATCGTGAACGCCGCCACCAACCTCGGGGCGCTCGTCGTCTTCGCCGCGCAGGGGGCCCCGCTGTGGCGGCTCGGGCTGCTGGTCGGCGCGGCCAACGTCCTGGGGTCGTACCTCGGCGCGCGCACCGCGGTCGCCCGGGGCAGCGGGTTCGTGCGGGTGGTGTTCCTGGTGGTCGTGGCGGTGCTGATCGTGCGGCTGGCCGCCTCGCTGCTGTAGCCGCGACCGCGCGGTCCCGCGATGCGGGCGGCCCGGGGGGACGGGCGCCGGCGCGTCCTAGACTGCGCCCGACCCCTGCCGGTCGCCCCCCGCGGCCGGACCCCGCCACCCGGAAAGTCCCCACTCGTGGCCCTCATCGTGCAGAAGTACGGCGGTTCGTCGGTCGCCGACGCCGACAGCATCAAGCGCGTCGCGAAGCGGATCGCGGAGGCCAAGCGCGCGGGCGACGACGTGGTGGTGGTCGTGTCCGCGATGGGCGACACGACGGACGAGCTCATCGACCTCGCGCAGCAGATGACCCCGCTGCCGCCGTCGCGCGAGATGGACATCCTGCTGACCGCCGGCGAGCGGATCTCCATGTCGCTGCTCGCGATGGCGATCAGCAGCCTGGGCGTGGAGGCGCAGTCGTTCACCGGCCAGCAGGCGGGCGTCATCACCGACGAGGTGCACGGCAAGGCGCGGATCATCGACGTCTCGCCGAGCCGCATCGCCGCCGCCCTGGACTCCGGCGCCGTGGCGATCGTCGCGGGCTTCCAGGGCGTCACCCAGCACACCAACGACGTCACGACGCTCGGCCGCGGCGGCTCCGACACCACCGCGGTGGCGCTCGCGGCCGCCCTGCACGCCGACGTCTGCGAGATCTACACCGACGTGGACGGCGTGTTCACCGCGGACCCGCGCATCGTGCCGTCGGCCCGCAAGATCGACCGGATCAGCTACGACGAGATGCTCGAGATGGCGGCCAGCGGCGCGAAGGTGCTGATGCTGCGCTGCGTCGAGTACGCCCGCCGCTACGCGGTGCCCGTGCACGTGCGGTCGTCGTTCTCCACGCACACGGGCACGCTCGTCACCGACGCGCCGAACGAAGAAGGAGCACCGATGGAGCAGCCGATCATCGCCGGCGTCGCGCACGACCGCAGCGAGGCCAAGATCACGATCGTCGACGTCCCGGACGTGCCCGGCAAGGCCGCGCGCATCTTCGAGGTCGTCGCGGCCGCGGGCGTGAACCTCGACATGATCGTGCAGAACGTCTCGGCCGCGGCGACCGGCCGCACGGACATCTCCTTCACGCTGCCGGCCAGCGACGGCGCCGCCGCGACCACGGCGCTCACCGAGCACCAGCCGGACATCGGCTTCACCTCGCTGCAGTACGACGACACCATCGGCAAGCTGTCGCTGATCGGTGCCGGCATGAAGTCCCACCCGGGGGTGTCCGCGCGGCTGTTCGCGGCGCTGTCGGAGGCGGGGATCAACATCGAGATGATCTCGACGTCGGAGATCCGGATCTCGGTGGTGACGCGCTCCGACCAGCTCGACGACGCGGTGCGCGCCGTGCACACCGCGTTCGACCTGGACAGCGCCGACGAGCAGGCCGTGGTGTACGGAGGGACGGGACGATGAGCGAGCAGGTGGGCGCCGGGCTGCGGGTCGGCGTCGTCGGGGCGACCGGTCAGGTCGGCGCCGTCATGCGGCGGCTGCTGGACGAGCGCGACTTCCCGGTGGCGGAGATCCGCTACTTCGCGTCCGCGCGCTCGGCCGGGTCGACGCTGCCGTGGCGCGGGCGCGACGTCGTCGTGGAGGACGCCGCGACGGCGGACCCGAGCGGGCTCGACGTCGCGCTGTTCTCCGCGGGCGGCGCCACCTCGAAGGCCCAGGCGCCGCGGTTCGCGGCGGCGGGCGTCACGGTGGTCGACAACTCGTCGGCCTGGCGCATGGACCCCGACGTGCCGCTGGTCGTCTCCGAGGTGAACCCCGGTGCGCTCGACGACATCCCGAAGGGCATCGTCGCGAACCCGAACTGCACCACGATGGCGGCCATGCCGGTGCTGCGGGTGCTGCACGAGGAGGCCGGGCTCCGCCGGCTGATCGTGTCGACGTACCAGGCGGTGTCCGGCAGCGGGCTCGCCGGCGCGCGGGAGCTGGACGGCCAGGTGCGCGCGGCGGTCGGGCAGGACACGCTCGCCCTCGTGCACGACGGGTCGGCCGTGACGTTCCCGGAGCCGGTGACGTACGTCGCCCCGATCGCGTTCAACGTCATCCCGCTCGCGGGGTCGATCGTCGACGACGGCCTGCTGGAGACCGACGAGGAGCAGAAGCTCCGCAACGAGTCCCGCAAGATCCTGGGCATCCCGGACCTGCTGGTGTCCGGGACCTGCGTGCGGGTGCCGGTGTACACGGGCCACTCGCTGTCCGTGAACGCGGAGTTCGAGCGGCCGATCACGCCGCAGCGCGCGTACGAGCTGCTCGCCGGCGCGCCGGGGGTGCAGCTCGCGGACGTCCCGACGCCGCAGGCCGCCGCGGGCGCGGACCCGTCCCTGGTGGGGCGGATCCGGCAGGACCCGGGCGCGCCGGACGGTCGGGGCCTCGCGCTGTTCATCTCGAACGACAACCTCCGCAAGGGCGCGGCCCTCAACGCCGTGCAGGTCGCGGAGCTGCTGGCCGCGCGCCTGGGCGCCGCCCGGGCCTGACGCCTCCCCGAGCCCGCCCGGCGGGCGTGACGGCCGCACCGTCACGCCCGCCGCGGCGGGCTCCGTGCTGCCCGGGCTTGTGCGGGAGCGAGGTGCTGTGGTTCATTAGTGGAGTAATGAACCGCAGGACCGGCGAGGAGGTGGGTGCGCGTGTTCGACGGGCGTGACCCCATCTACGTGCAGATCGCCGACCAGATCCGCCAGGACGTCCTGCGGGGCGACCTCCAGCCCGAGGAGCAGGTGATGAGCACGACGCAGTACGCCACCACCTTCCGCATCAACCCGGCCACGGCGGCCAAGGCGTTCGCGCAGCTCGTCGACGACGGGATCCTGTACAAGCGCCGCGGCGTCGGCATGTTCGTGGCGCCCGGTGCGCCCGACCGGCTGCGCGCCGAGGGGCGGGAGTCGTTCTTCGCGGAGGTCGTCGACCCGGTCGCGGAGAGGGCCCGCGCGCTCGGCATCCCGCTCGAGGACGTCGTGGCCCGGCTGCGGGACCGCGCGGCCCTCGAGGACGGGGCGGCGTCGTGACCGCCCTCGACGTCGAGGTCCAGGACCTCACCGTGCGCTACGGGCGGACCGTCGCCCTCGACGGCGTGACGCTCAGCGTCCCCGCCGGCTCCGTCACCGGGCTGCTCGGTCGCAACGGGTCCGGCAAGACGACGCTCGCGTCCGTGGTCGCGGCGTTCCGGCGGCCGACGGCCGGGCGGGTGCTCGTCGGGGGCCGCGAGCCCTGGGAGGACGAGGACGTCGTGCCGCGCATCCTGCTGGTCCGCGAGTCCGGCGACGTGCTCGACTCCGAGACGCTGCGCACCAACCTGCGCTACACGGCGGACAGCCGCCCCGCGTTCAGCCGGGAGGTCGCCGAGCGCCTCATGGACCGGTTCGCGCTCGACCCCGGCGCCAAGCCGCAGAAGCTGTCCCGCGGCCAGAGGTCCGCGTTCGGGATCGTCCTGGCCGTCGCGGCGCGCGCCGACCTGACGATCCTCGACGAGGTGCACCTGGGGCTCGACGCCCCGGCCCGGTACGCCTTCTACGACGCGCTGCTGGAGGACTACGTCGAGCACCCGCGCACCGTCCTGCTGTCGAGCCACCTCATCGCGGAGGTCGAGCGCCTGCTGGAGCACGTCGTCGTGATCGACCACGGGCGGGTGCTGCTCGCGCAGGAGGCCGACGCGCTCACCGCGCGCGGGGTCTCCGTCACCGGGCCCGTCCGGGAGGTCGAGCGCTTCGTCGTCGGGCGCACCGTGCTCGGGCGCCAGCAGCTCGGCGGGACCGCGCAGGCCACCGTGCTCGCGTCGCCGTCGGACGCCGAGCGGGCGGACGCCCGCGCCGCGGGGCTCGAGCTGGGCCCGGTGCCCCTGCAGGACCTCTTCGTCCACCTGACCGCGGAGGGCGCCGGCGAGGCCGTCCAGGAGCTGGGGAGGGTCCGATGACCACCGCGCACGCACCGTCACCCGCGCCCGGCGCCGCCCGCGGCAGGCCGCTGTGGCCGGCCGGCACCGGCCGCCGGCGCGGTCCCGCGCTCCGCACCGCGCGGAACCTGCTGCGCTGGTTCGCGCCCATCGCCGGCATCTACGCCGCGATCGTCGTCGTGGTGGTCGTCGCGGTGCCGCTGGTGGTCGCCTCCGTCGGCCACGTCGAGATGTCCGTGGTCTGGTTCGCCCGCCAGAGCGGCATCTGGTTCCCCTTCTCGGTGCTCATCGGCGTGGCGGCGGCGTACCCGCCCGTGCACGTCGCGAACGGGATGACGCGCCGCAGCTACGTGCGCGGCGCCCTGGGAGC
Organism: Cellulomonas olei; assembly: GCF_039548315.1. Taxonomy (NCBI): domain Bacteria; kingdom Bacillati; phylum Actinomycetota; class Actinomycetes; order Micrococcales; family Cellulomonadaceae; genus Cellulomonas; species Cellulomonas olei. Next base: position 33,561 of record NZ_JBCLVN010000035.1, on the reverse strand, counting down.
GGTGGTCGTGATCGCCGCCGTGCTCTCGGCCGGCATGACGGCCGCGCTGCTCGCCGAGCGCACCTGGTACCGGGCGATGGGGTGGGACTGGGGACTGGTCGACGGCTGGTTCGCGCCGTCCGAGGGCCTGGTCGCCGTCTTCATCAGCTACCTGGCGACCTACCTCGTGGCCCACCTCTCCGGGCTGCTGGTCGGCACCGTCTACGCGGTCGGCGGCGGGTGGTGGGGCACCCTGACGCTCCCGCTCACCGTCGGCCCGGTCCTGCTCGTCGCGACGCTCGTGGGCGACGGCGGGGACTGGCGGCCGTTCGCGGACGTCGTCGGCGGGGAGCCGGGCACCGGCACCCCACCGCTCGCGGTCCTGGCCGTGGCGACCGTCCTGGCCGTGGCGCTCGCGGCCGCCTTCTCCGTCCTGACCCGCCGTCGCGCGATCGCACCCCGCAGGGGCTGACCCGCGCACCGCGCGCGGCGGCCCGGGAGCGGCCGCGCACCCCCGCACCTCCCGCACGTCCGAGCCGAGGAGGAACGACCCGCATGACCCGCACCGAACCCGTGATCCACGCGGAGCACCTGCACAAGCGCTACGGCAGCACCGTGGCCGTCGCCGACGTCGGCCTCACCGTCCAGCAGGGGGAGATCGTCGGCATCCTGGGGCGCAACGGCGCCGGCAAGACCACGACCGTCGAGATCATCGGCGGCCTGCGCGACCGGGACGGCGGCGACGTCCGGGTCCTCGGGCTCGACCCGGGCGGGCCGGCGCGCGACCGGGCGGCCCTGCGCGAGCGCGTCGGCCTGCAGCTCCAGGAGTCGGCCCTGCCGGCCCGCCTGACCGTGCGGGAGGCGGTCGAGGAGTACGCCTGCTTCTACGACGACCCGGCCGACCCGGAGACGCTGCTGCGCGACCTCGACCTGCTCGACAAGGCCGGCACCCGGTTCGCCGCGCTGTCCGGCGGGCAGAAGCAGCGCCTGTCGATCGCGCTCGCGCTGGTCGGCAACCCGGAGATCGCGGTCCTCGACGAGCTGACCACGGGACTGGACCCGCAGGCGCGCCGGGACACGTGGTCCGTGGTGGAGCGCGTGCGGGAGCGCGGCGTGACGATCCTGCTGGTCACGCACATCATGGAGGAGGCCGAGCGGCTGTGCGACCGGGTGGTCCTGGTCGACTCCGGCCGGGTGGTCGCCGAGGGGTCGCCCGCCGAGGTCGCGGCCCGTGTCGGCGCCGACCAGTCGCTGGTGTTCCGCCCGTCGTCGGCGCCCGACCTCGCCGTGCTGCGCGCGCTGCCCGCGGTGTCCGGCGTGGAGGAGCGCCCGGGCGGCACCGTCGAGGTCCGCGGCACCGGCAACGTGGTCCAGGACGTCATGGTCGCCCTCGCGGCCGACGGCATCCGCCCGGACGACCTGCGCGTCGGCCGGGCCACCCTCGAGGATGCGTTCGTCCGGCTCACCGGCGCGGACGCCCGGCCCGCCGTCCAGGAGGTCTGACATGTCCGCGACCAGCCCCCGGGTGCTCGCCCGGGTGACGTCCGTCGAGGCACGCCTGGCGCTGCGCGACCCCGCCACCGTGTTCTTCGCCCTGCTCTTCCCGGCCGTGCTGCTGACGGTGCTCGGGCTCGCGACGCCGTGGGGGTCCGCGCCGTACGACCCGTCCGACCCGCTGCTCGCCACCATCTCGGGGATCACCGGCTACACGCCGATCGTGCTCACCCTGGCGGTGGGCACCGTCGCCCTCTCGTCCTACCCGACGGTCATCGCCACGTACCGGGGGCAGGGCGTGCTGCGCAGGCTGTCGACCACGCCGCTGCCGCCGTCGCGGCTCCTGGTCGCGCAGATCGTCGTGAACGTCGCGGCGCTGCTCCTCGCGGCCGTCCTCACGCTGACCGTCGGCATGCTGGTCGTCGACGTGACCGCGCCCGAGCGGCCGGGCGTGGTGCTGGCGGCGTTCCTGCTCACCGCCGCGTCGACCTTCGGGCTGGGCTCGCTGGTCGCGGCGCGGGCGCCCACCGCCGGCGCCGCGAACGGCATCGGCATGACGCTGTACTTCGTCTCGCTGTTCTTCGCGGGCGTGTGGCTGCCGCTGCCGATCATGCCGGAGGCGATCCAGCGGATCGCCGTCTGGACGCCGCTCGGCGCCGGGTCGCAGGCGATGCTGGCCGGGTGGGTGGGTGACGGCGTCCCGGTGCGGGAGCTGCTCGTGATGGCCGGGTGGACCGTCGTGCTGGTGCCGGTCGCCGCGCGCGTGTTCCGCTGGCGCTGAGCGGACCGCAGCATCTCGCGCAGATCTTGTGGACGGGTCAACCACTTCCTGAAGGTGGCGCCCGGGTCGGCCGATGGGTCACCTGTGACCCCCTCCGCGACCGACGACCTCCGCGAGCGCCCCGACGCGCCCGTGGTCGTCCGTCTGCTCGCCCACGTGCCGGCGCCGTTCCGCGTCGGCGGCAACGCGGCCACCGCCGGGCGGGTCATGCTGCTGTTCGCCGGCGCGGTCGTGGTGCTCGGCGCGGCGTTCCTCGGCGTCGACCAGCACGAGCTCGCCGTCCTCGCCTCCACGTCCGCCGCCATGCTGCTGCTGGTCCTCGCGAGCCTGCGCCTGCCGTGGCGCCGCGGCTCCCGCGCGACGCTCGCGTTCCCCGCCGCGCTGCTCCTCGCGCTGGGCGGGCTGGGCCTGACCACCTCCGGGGTCGCGGAGGCGTTCGTCGGCCTCGTCCCGCTCTGCTTCGTCTACGTCGGGCTGTTCCACCGCGGCCGGGACGCGCTCGCGCTGCTGCCCGTGGCGTGGTGCGCGTACGCCGTGATGGTGACGGAGCTCGGAGGCCACGTCCTGGTGCGGCTCGCCGTCTACGGGGTCACCTGGTGGGCGATCGCGCAGGTGCTGGCGCTCACCATCGCCTACCAGCGCGCCATCCTCCGCAGGCTGCGCGCCGACGCCCGCACGGACGCGCTCACGTCGCTCGGCAACCGCCGGGGGCTCGACGACCGGCTGGCGGCCGCGCGCCCGGGCGACTGCGTCGTCATCTGCGACCTCGACCACTTCAAGGACGTCAACGACACGCAGGGCCACGTGATGGGGGACCACGTGCTCGAGCGCTTCGGTCACGCGGTCGACCAGCACCTGCGCCGCCGCGACTACGCCGCCCGGTACGGCGGTGAGGAGTTCGTGCTGGTCCTGCCGCGCACCGAGCCCGTCCAGGCCGTCAACATGCTCCGCGCGCTGCGCGCCGAGTGGGCGGAGGAGGGCACCGGCGTCACGTTCTCCGCCGGCATCGCGCGCGTCACCGCGGCGACCCCGCCGGGCAGCGCCCTGGCGGCCGCGGACATCGCGCTGTACCGGGCGAAGCAGGCGGGACGCGACCGCTTCCGCATCGCGACGGCCGCACTCGGGGCGCCACAGACCGCGCCGGGGTCGTCCGGTGCGGAGGTGCCCGGCGCGGAGGTGCCCGGTGCGGAGGTGCCCGGTGCCGAGGTGCCCGGTGCGGAGGTGCCCGGTGCCGAGGTGCCCGGTGCGGAGGTGCCCGGTCGGGAGCGGCCGGCCGGGACCGACGTCGGCCACCCGGGCGTCGAGCCCGGCAGGCAGGAGACCCGGTCGGGCTGCTGAGCGGGTCGACGGACCACGAAGGCCCGGACCGTCCGGTCCGGGCCTTCGTCGATGTCCTGCCGCGACATCACCGGTCGGGGTGGCGGGATTCGAACCCACGACCTCCTCGTCCCGAACGAGGCGCGCTACCAAGCTGCGCCACACCCCGGTGAAGCCCGCCCAGCATAGCCGAGGTCCGGGGGTGGTCGTTAACCGGGACGGGCAGGCCGTCGCGGGGTGTGACCGACGTCGCGTCGGTCAGGCGGGGACCAGCGTCAGGAGGGTCGCCTCCGGGCGGCACGCGAAGCGCACCGGCGCGTACGGGGAGGTGCCGAGGCCGCCGCTGACGTGCAGCCACGTGGAGTCGGCGCCGCCGCGCTCGTCGGGACGCGGGCCGGGCCAGCCGTGCAGGCCCTTGGCGCGGCCGCGGTCCAGGTCGCAGTTGGTGACGAGGGCGCCGTAGCCGGGCACCGCGAGCTGGCCGCCGTGCGTGTGGCCGGCCAGCACCAGGTCGGCGTCGTCGGCCAGCATGGCGTCCAGGACGCGCCGGTACGGGGCGTGCGTGACGCCGAGGTGCAGGTCGACGTCGCCGCCCCCCGCGCGGGTCACGCCGGCGTCGTCCCGCACGGGGGCCGGGCGGACGTCGTCCGGGCCGCCGGCCGCGGGGAACCGGTCGCGGTCCAGGTGGGCGTCGTCGGTGCCGACCAGCGAGATCCGGCGGCCGGCGGTCTCCACCACGCCGCGGCGGTTCGTGAGGTCGACCCAGCCCGCGGACGACAGGCGGCGTCCGAGCTCGCGCCACGGCAGCTCGACCGGCGGCTCCCGGCGGGTCGTCCGGGCGTCGGGCAGCAGGTACCGCGCGGGGTTCTTGGGCGTCGGCGCGACGAAGTCGTTCGAGCCCCAGACGAACGCCCCGGGGGTGCCGAGGTGCGGCTCGAGCGCCTCCAGGAGGGTGGGCATCGCGTCGAGGTGCGCCCAGTTGTCGCCGGTGTCCACCACCAGGTCGGGGCGCAGCGACGCGAGGTCGCGCACCCAGTCGACCTTGCGGCGCTGCCCGGGCGTCAGGTGCAGGTCCGACAGGTGCAGGACCCGCAGCGGGTCCTGCCCGGCGGGCAGCACCGGGACGGTGACCTCACGCAGGGTGTACCAGCGGACCTCGACGAGAGACGCCCAGGCCAGCGCGCCGGCACCCGCGAGCGCGAGTCCGCCGAGGGTCCGGGCGGCGGGGTGCGTCACGGGTTGTTCGGCCCGGGCTGGCCCGTGTTGTCGCCGCCACCGCCACCGCCGCCACCGCCGCGACCGCCGCGGCCTCCGCCCTCGCCGTTCTGCTGCCCGTCCTCCTGCTCGTCGGGAGCCTGGGGGGCGGGACCGCTCGAGACGGTCAGGGTGATGGCCGATCCGAGCGTGGCCTCCCCGGCCGGGTCCTGGCTGATGACCGAGCCCGCCGGGACGCTGTCGGAGTTGGCGGGCGTCCCGATCGTGACCGCGAACCCGGCGCCCTCGAGCGTGCTCGTCGCGGTCGCCTGGTCCTGGCCGACGACGGACGGGACGGGCACCGGCCGCCCGTACACGTACTCACTGGTCGGCTCGCCGAAACCGGGGTTCGGGTCGCCGTCGAGCAGAGCGGTGTCCATGAACCGCTTCCACGTCGGGCCGGCGATCGTCGCGCCGTACATGTAGTTGACCCACTGGCCGCCGACGGTGATGTGCTGCATCGGGGTGAAGCGGTCCGGGTAGCCGACCCACACGGCCGTCGACAGGCGCGGGGTGTAGCCGACGAACCAGGTGTACTCGTTCTCCGACGTCGTGCCGGTCTTGCCGGACGCGGTGTACTGCGGCGTCCCGATCGTCCTGCCCGTGCCGTTCCAGACCTGGCTGAGACCGAAGTTCATGGCGTTCGCGAGCTCGGGGCTGAGCGCGGGCGTGCAGTTCGCGGACGGGATGTCCAACTCCTCGCCGCTCGCGTTCTTGACGCTGGTGATCGCGATCGGCTGGCAGTAGGTGCCGCCGGAGGCGAACGTCGCGTACGCCGCGGCGAGCGCGAGCGGCGTCGTCGACTGCGAGCCGAGCACGTTGGCGGGGAACGGGTCGAACGTGCCGGTGCCGGACTTGCCGCCGGCCTTGACGACGCCGAGCTGCGCGGCCCCGTCCATGATGTTGCAGAGGTCGAGCTGCATGGCCATCGACAGGTAGGCCAGGTTGACCGAGCCCTTGGTCGCGTCGGCGACCGTCATGACGCCTCGGCCGCCCTCGGCGTTGCCGGGCGTCCAGGTCTTGTTGATGCCCGGCTGCCCGCACGCGGTGAACTGGTTCTCGTTGAGCGGGCGGACCGAGCCGTTCACGCGCTCGTTGAGGCTGTGGCCCTGCTTCAGCCACTCCAGCAGGGTGAACGGCTTGAACGTCGAGCCGGGGGCGAAGCCGGTCGAGCCGCCGTAGTCGTACGAGGTGTTGTAGTTGACCGACGTGTCGCGCCCGGTGGCGTCCGCGGAGTTGTTGAAGTTCCGGTTCTCGGCCATGGCCTTGATCTGGCCGGTGCCCGGCTGCACGACGGAGATCGCGGAGCCGATGCCGGTCGGGTCGTCCACCGGCACGCCGGCCTTCACCTCGGCGTCGGCGGAGGTCTGCAGCCGCGGGTCGAGCGTGGTCGTGATGGTCAGGCCGCCGCGCAGCAGCAGCTCCCGGCGCTCCTCGGGCGTCTCGCCGAAGGCCGGGTCGTTCTCGATGACGCGGGTCACGTAGTCGCAGAAGAACCCGGAGCCGGCGACGACGCTGCCGGCGGACATGCACCCGCTGCGGGGCTCGCTCACGTGGAGGGTGTCGGCGATCGGCGTCTTCACGCCCTCGTCGTACTCCTTCTTCGTGATGTAGTCCTGGTCCCTCATCAGGCCGAGCACCACGTTGCGGCGGCCCTGGGCGTCCTCCGGGTAGTCCACCGGGTCGAAGGCGCTGGGGCTCTTGGTGATGCCGGCGATCGTCGCGGCCTCGAGGTACGTCAGGTCCTTCGCGGACTTGCTGAAGTACCGCTGTGCGGCGGACTCCACGCCGTAGGTCGCGACGCCGAACTGCGCGATGTTGAGGTAGTTCTCGAGGATCTCGTCCTTGGTCATCCGCTTCTCGAGGGCGATGGCCAGCTTCGCCTCGCGGAGCTTGCGCGAGTACCCCTCGGTGCCCTCGGCCTCGCGGGCGGCGGCCGCGGCGGCGAGGTCGTTCTCGCGGACCGCGGTCTCGATGAGGACGTTCTTCACGTACTGCTGGGTCAGCGTCGAGGCGCCCTCGCGCGAGTCCCCGAGCAGGTTGCGGGCCGCGGCGCGCATCATGCCGGCCGGGTCGATGCCGCCGTGCAGGTAGAACCGCTTGTCCTCCGTGGCGATGACGGCCTGCTGCATGGCCTCCGACACGTCCTCCAGCGGGACCACGACGCGGTTCTCGGAGTAGAAGGTCGCCAGCACGGTGCCGTCGGCGGCGAGCATCGTGGACTTCTCCGACAGCGGGCCCGGCTCTAGCTCGCTCGGCAGGTCCTCGAACGCCTCGATGCTGAGGTCGGTCGCGGTGTCGGCGACCGCCACGGTGGGCAGCACCAGTCCGGCGGTCAGGAGCCCGCCGACGCCCGCCGTCAGCACGAAGGCGAGCAGCAGCGCGAGCGCCTGCACGACGGTGACCTGCCGCCCGCGCGGCGAGGGGGAGGGAGCCATGCCTGCCAGGGTACGGGAGGAGGCGGCGCGTGATCGTGCGGTCCACAGGGCGCACGGGGACCTGCACGGTACCTGCACACGGCCCGCCGCGTGCGGGAACGCGGGTGGTTCCACCGAACGGTGGATGCCCCGGGACGACACGACCGGGTACGGTCGCCGTGCAGGGGGGACTGCCGCAGCGTCCGTCGTCGCACCTCGGTGCGGGCGGACGCCCCGGCGCGTCCCGGTGTCACAGGGACGAGGGAGTGCCGATGTCGATCGCGGGGCCGGACGGCCACTGGACGGCGCGGGCGGCGTGCGGGTCGGGCAAGGTGCCCCCGGACGAGCTGTTCGTCGAGGGTGCGGCGCAGCGCGACGCGCGCTCCGTGTGCACGGCCTGCGTCGTGCGCCTGGAGTGCCTGGCCGACGCGCTCGACTCGCGGGCGGACTTCGGGGTGTGGGGCGGCATGACCGAGCGCGAGCGCCGGGCGCTGCGCCGCCGGCGCCCGGAGGTGGAGTGCTGGCGCGACGAGCTCGTCGGCGAGGCCGACGTGAGCCGGGCGCAGGCCCTGGCCACCTGACGGCCCCGGCCGTCCGACGCCCGCCGGCCCGCCGTCCCCCGCGACGCCGGCCGACCCACCGGGCTCCCGGGCTAGGGTGGCGTCATGGCCACCACCACGTGGGAGTACGCGACCGTCCCGCTCATCGTGCACGCGACCAAGGCGATCCTCGACCAGTGGGGTCAGGACGGCTGGGAGCTCGTCCAGGTCCTCCAGTCCGAGACCGGTCTGGTCGCCTACCTCAAGCGCCCGACGGGCGAGAAGTGACCGGGCGGGTCCTCGAGCGCCTCGCGGCGCTCGGCATCGAGCTGCCCGAGGTCGCCGCGCCCGTCGCCGCCTACGTCCCGGCCGTCCGCACCGGCGCCCACGTCCACACGTCCGGCCAGCTGCCGTTCGTCGGCGGCGCGCTGCCCGTCGCGGGCAAGGTCGGCACGGGACCCGGGCAGGTGTCGCCGGAGACCGCGCAGGAGCTCGCGCGGACGGCGGCGCTCAACGCGGTCGCCGCGGTCGCCTCGGTCGTGGGCGACCTCGACCGGGTCGTCCGGGTCGTCAAGGTCGTGGGCTTCGTCGCGAGCGACCCCGCGTTCACCGGCCAGCCCGGCGTGATCAACGGCGCGAGCACCCTGCTGCAGGAGGTGTTCGGCGACGCCGGCGTGCACGCGCGCTCCGCCGTGGGCGTCGCGGTGCTGCCGCTCGACTCGCCCGTCGAGGTCGAGATCGTCGTCGAGCTCGCCCCGCAGGACTGACCCCGCGCCGGTCGCGGGACCACGACGGCCCGGTCACCCCACGAGGGGCGACCGGGCCGTCGACGTCCGGGGGGCGGTCTCAGCGCGCGCGACGCTCCAGCCGCTCGAGGTCCAGCAGCACGATCGCGCGGCCCTCGCGCCGCACCCAGCCGCGCGCGGCGAAGTCCGCCAGCGCCTTGTTGACGGTCTCGCGGCTGGCGCCGACGAGCTGCGCGAGCTCCTCCTGCGTCAGGTCGTGCGCGACGCGCACCCCCTCGTCGGTCTGCTGCCCGAACCGGTGCGACAGGTCCAGCAGCGCCTTCGCGACGCGGCCCGGGACGTCCGAGAACACGAGGTCGGCGAGCGCGTCGTTCGTGCGCCGCAGCCGGCGCCCCAGGGCACCGAGCAGGTGCTTGGCGACGGTCGGGTTCTGCTCGAGCCACGGCATGAGGGCGCCGTGGTCGAGCTCCAGCACCACGGCGTCCGCGAGGCCGGTGGCGGTGGCGGTGCGCGGGCCGGGGTCGAACAGCGACAGCTCGCCGAACATCTCGCCGGGGCCGAGCACGGCGAGCAGGTTCTCCCGCCCGTCCGAGGAGCGGCGGCCGAGCTTGATCTTGCCGGAGCGGATCACGTACAGCCGGTCACCCGGCTCGCCCTCGTGGAACAGCACCTCTCCGCGCGCGACGTGCACCGGCGCCATCGACGCGAGCAGCGTCCGGGACGCCTCGGGGTCCATGTTCGCGAACAGGGGCGCCGTGAGCACGACGTCGTCCTCCACGGGAGGAACCTCACCTTCTGACCGGGATGTGACGACCCTCAGTCTGCCTCATCAGGCGCGTGCGACCCCGTCGAGCGCGCGGGTGCCGCCGTCCGTGACGTCGCGGGCGAGGTGCTCGATGTACCGGTCGGTCAGGTCGCGCAGGGCGTCGGCGAGCCGGCGCTCGTACCGCGCGAGCCGGCCCTCGAGCTCGCGGAGCCGCGGCAGCTCCTGCACCTCGGCGATCGGGAGCGCCCCGCGCACCGCCGCCGCGAGCTCGGCCGCGGGCGGGACGTCGCCGGCGGGGCCGAGCAGGTCGCGCACGTCGGGGTCCGCCCCGGGGGCCTGCGGTGGTGCGGCCGCGGCGACGGCCAGCTCCAGGCGGTCCCGCACGAGGCGGCGCCACCGCACCACGTGCTGGTGCTCCAGGCGCAGAGCGCTCCGCTGCCGCCGCAGCTCGACGAGCTCCGCGGCCGTCCCCGCCAGGGTCATGCGCTCCGCCGTCCTCCTCGGGACCGCGGGTCGCGGGCCGTCTCCCAGTCGTTCGACGTGCACCGGCGCGGACTTGAGCGGTCGGGGGTGTGAACCGTGCCTCGGTCACCCGGGGGAAGCAGCCCGTTCCCCCGGGGGGACCTACGCTGGCCCGATGACGTCGCCCGCGCCGTCCGCCGACCGGCCCCCGCTCGCGCTGGTCCGGCGCGCCCGCCGGGTGAACCGGGCGCTCGCGGTCCGCTGGCCGGACGCGCGCTGCGAGCTCGACTTCCGGACTCCGCTGGAGCTGCTCGTGGCCACGGTGCTGTCCGCGCAGACGACGGACGTCCGGGTCAACCAGGTCACCCCCGCGCTGTTCGCGCGCTACCCCGACGCCGCGGCGTACGCGGGCGCCGACCCGGCGGAGCTCGAGGAGCTGATCCGTCCGACCGGGTTCTTCCGGGCGAAGGCCCGCTCGCTGCAGGGGCTCGGGCGCGCCCTCGTCGAGCGGTTCGACGGCGAGGTGCCCCCGCGCCTGGCGGACCTGGTGACGCTGCCCGGCGTCGGGCGCAAGACCGCGAACGTGGTGCTGGGCGACGCGTTCGGGATCCCCGGCATCACGGTCGACACGCACGTCGGGCGCCTCGCGCGGCGGCTGGGCTGGACCACCGAGGACGACCCGGTGAAGGTCGAGCAGGACATCGCGGCCCTGATCCCGCGCGCCGAGTGGACGCTGCTGAGCCACCGGCTGATCTTCCACGGCCGGCGGACCTGCCACGCGCGCCGACCGGACTGCGCGACGTGCCCGCTGACGCGCGACTGCCCCTCGGCGCTGGTCCGCGCCGCGGTGCCGCCGGTCCCGGCCGCGCCCGTCCCGCCCGAGCCCGTCCCGCCCGAGCCCGTCCCGCCGGCGCCCGTCCCGCCCGCGCCCGGGAGCGCCTCGGCCTGACGCCCGCGCCCGGCGCGGGTCAGCGCAGGTCGCGCAGCCAGTCCCGCAGGACCGCGGTGACCCGGTCGGGCTCCTCCTCGGGCAGGTAGTGCCCCGCCCCGGAGAGCATCTCGAACCGGTACTGCGAGCCCAGCGCCCGCCCGACGGGGCCGTCGGCCATGGCGCGGGCCACGGGGTAGCACCCGTCGGACCCGCCGTGCACCTGGAGGGTCGGCACCGGGGCGGCGGCCCGCAGGGCCTGGGCGTGGCGGCGGCCGTCGGCGCGCGCGCCGGACCGGTAGAGCCAGCGCACCTGCTCCAGGGCGGAGTGGGCCGCGAACGGCACCTGCGCGGCGCGGCGGTACACCGCGAGCGCTGCGGGGTCCGGCCAGCGCGGCCCGCCCCACTCGCGCAGCAGGCGCGCCACCAGGTCGCCCCGCGTCATCGAGCGCTCCGGCAGGTAGGGGAGCTGGATCGCCGCCATCCGGCGCGCGGCCCGGGCGCGCAGGCCGGAGCGCGGGTCCGCCCGGCGCAGCAGCGGGTGCGGGGAGGACACGGCGACGACGCCCCGGGTGAGGTCCGGGTGGTACGCGGGCATGGCCCAGGCGACGTCACCGCCCCCCACGCCGTGCCCGACGACGACGGCCCGGTCGCACCCGAGCGACCGCACGACGCCCGCCACGTCCCGCGTCAGGGTGGGGACGTCGTAGCCGATCGGCGGCTTGTCCGAGCCCCCGGTGCCCCGCAGGTCCATCGCGACGACGCGGTACCCGTCCTCGGCGAGCGCCGGGAGCTGGTGGCGCCACGCCCACCACAGCTCCGGCAGGCCGTGCAGCAGCACGACGAGGGGCACGTCACGGTCGTCCGGTCCCGCGACGGCGACGTGGAACCGCGCGCCGTTCGCGGGGACGAAGTGGTGCCGCCACGGGCCCTCGAGCAGCAGGGCGGAGGAGTCGACGGTCATCGGAGCCGAACCTACCGCGTCGGGGCGGTCTCCCGGGCCTGCCGGTGGTGCCGGTCCCGCCACGCGAGCGCGCTGCCGCCGAGCACCGCCGCCGTCGCGGACGCGACCAGGATGGCGACCTTGAGGTGCTCGTCGTGCGGGCTGCCGGCGCCGAACGCGAGCTCGCCGATGAGCAGGGACACCGTGAACCCGATGCCGGCCAGCAGGCCGACGGCGCCGATGTCGCGCCAGTGCAGCTCCGGGGCGAGCTCCGCCCGCGTGAAGCGCGCCACGAGCCAGGTCGCGGCCACGATGCCGACGGGCTTGCCGACGACCAGCCCGAGCGCGACGCCCTGGGCCACCGGGTCGCCCAGCGCGGCGCCGAGTGCGCCGTCCGCCAGCGGCACGCCCGCCGCGAACAGCGCGAAGACCGGCACGGCGAAGCCGGCGGACACCGGCCGCCACCGGTGCTCGAGCCGCTCCGCGACGCTCTCGCGCTCGCCGGTCCGGGCCAGGGCCGGCGCCGTGAGGCCGAGCGCGACGCCGGCGATCGTCGCGTGCACGCCCGAGGCGTGCATGAGCGCCCACGCGGCGACCGCGAGCACCAGCAGCGCCACCGTGACCAGGACGCCCGTCGCCCCGCGGCGGCGGACCCGCACGAGCACCGCGAAGGCCGCGACGGCGAGCAGCGAGGCCCCGAGCCACACCAGGTGCAGCGCGTCGGTGTAGACCACCGCGATGATGACGATGCCGAGCAGGTCGTCGACGACCGCGAGCGTCAGCAGGAAGGCCCGCAGCGAGGAGGGCAGGCTGCGCCCCACGACGGACAGCACCGCGACCGCGAACGCGATGTCCGTGGCGGTGGGCACCGCCCACCCGCGCAGCGTGTCGCCCCCGGCCCCCGCGTTCACGGCCACGTAGAGCAGCGCGGGCGCCGCCATGCCGCCCACGGCGGCCACGACCGGGACCACGGCGGTCCGGAGCCGGCGCAGCTCGCCGTCCACGATCTCGCGCTTGAGCTCGACGCCGACGACGAAGAAGAAGACCGCCAGCAGGCCGTCGGTGGCCCACCCGGAGAGCGAGAGGTCGAGGTGCAGCGCGGACGGCCCCACGACGGTCCCCGAGACGGTGGCGTACGCCGCGGACCACGGCGAGTTCGCCCACACCAGGGCCACGACCGCGCCGGCCAGCAGCAGCAGGCCGCCGGTGCGCTCCGCGCGCAGCGTGTCGAGCAGGTTGCGCTCGCCGCCCGGCGTCAGCGCGGAGAAGAGCCGGGGGCGCTCGGCGCGCGGGGACCGGGGCGAGCTGGCGGGCGGGTGCGGCACGGGTGCTCCTGGGGTCGGCGAACGGGCGCCGACCAGACTTCCCGGCACACCCCGCCGCGGATCGTACGCGCCCGGGTCGACGCGCGCCGCGTCAGACCTCCGCGGACACCTCGGCGGGCGAGGCCGACCCGGGGTCGCCGGTGCGGCGGTCCTTCGGCGGGTCGAACCGGTAGCCGACGTTGCGGACGGTGCCGATCAGCTGCTCGTGCTCGGGGCCGAGCTTCGCGCGCAGGCGCCGCACGTGCACGTCGACCGTGCGCGTGCCGCCGTAGTAGTCGTAGCCCCAGACCTCCTGCAGCAGCTGCGCGCGGGTGAACACGCGCCCCGGGTGCTGCACGAGGTACTTGAGGAGCTCGAACTCCTTGTACGTGAGGTCCAGCGGGCGTCCGCGCAGGCGGGCGGTGTAGCCGCCGGCGTCGATCATCAGCTCGCCGGACGAGATCTCCTGCGGCTGGTCGTCGTAGGACGAGGACGCCGCGCGCTCGATCACGAGCCGGAACCGGGTCTCGACCTCGGCGGGCGTGGCGTTCTCCAGCACGATGTCGTCCGCGCCCCACTCGGCGGTGACGACCGTCAGGCCGCCCTCCGTCAGCACGAGCACGAGCGGGACGGTGAGCCCGGTCGCGCGCAGCAGGCGGCACGTGGTGCGGGCGGTCACGAGGTCCCGGCGCGCGTCGAGCACGACGATGTCCGCGTCGGGGGCGTCGACCAGCGCCGAGGGCTCGACCGGCAGGACGCGTACCCGGTGCGACAGCAGACCGAGGGCGGGCAGCACCTGGGACGAACCGCCGGACGCGGGTGTGAGCAGCAGCAGGTCGGCCACGTTCCCCTCCTCCGGCGTCCGAATTGGGGGACACGGTACCGCGTGCGTGTCACGTCACCGTGTCCTGGTCCGTCACATTCCGTCCCGTGGGCGAACGCCGGGCGGTGTCCGGGACCCCCGGGCGGACCCGTCCTGCGGGTCCCGCGATGCCGGGTCGGGCGCCGGTGTCTGCGAGGATGGCCGGCGTGCAGGCGTCGAATCGTGCCGTGACCACGGCGGTCCTGGCGACGCTCGTCGCCGTCGCCGGCGTCCTCGGGGACGTCTCCCTCGCCGGGCGGGACGGAGTCGTCCTGGCCGGCCTCGTCGTCGTCCTCGTGCTGGCGCTGGCCGCCGGGCTGCCGCACCTCGCCGGGCTGCCCGCGCGGGTCGGGAGCTCCGTCGTCATCGGCCTCGCGGGCGTCGGGGCGGTGGTCGCCGTGCACCTCACGCGGACCGAGCCGCTGCTCGGCGACCTGCCGGCCGTGTTCGCCGGCGCGGTGCTCGCCGCGTTCGTCGCCGAGCTCGCGCGCCGCGACGGGCGCGAGCGGCTGGTGGAGTCGGTCGCCGGGACCGTGACGGGCGCCCTCGTCGCCGTGTGCGCCGCGGGCTGGCTCGCCGCCGAGCGCACCGCCGCGGGCGACGCGGTGGTCGTGACCGGCGCCGTCGCGCTCGCCGTGGGCTCGGCGCTCACCGCGCTCCCGCTGCGCGGGTGGACCGGAGCCGGGGTCTCGCTCGGCGGGGCGGTCGCCGGGGCGCTGGTCGCCGGCGCCGCGCTGCCCGCCGTCGGCCTGCTGCCGGGCGCGCTGGTCGGTGTGGCCGTCGGCGTGCTGGTGTCCGCCGCCGACGCGCTGCTCGACCGGCTGCCCGCCCTGGAACATCGTCTCGCGGGCTGGGCGGCCGCTGTCCTCCCGGTCGCCGTCACCGGCATCCTCGTCTACGTCGTCGGACGCGTGCTGGTGGGGTGACATGGAGCTGCGGGTGCTGCTGGTGCTGGCCGTGCTCGCGCTCACCGCGACCGCCGGCCTCGTCTGGCGCTCGCGCAACGGGCGGTTCGTGGCCACCCGCGCCGTCCCCGACACGACCGCCGCCGCCCCGGTGCTGACCGCGGCCGACCTCGGCGCGCCGCTCGGGACCGCAGCCACGTTCCTGCAGCTGTCCTCCGAGGCGTGCGCGCCGTGCCGCAGCACCGCCGCGGTGCTGCGGGCACTCGCCGCCGAGCGGAGCGGCGTGGCCCACGTGGAGGTGCGCGCCGAGGAGCGGCTCGACCTCGTGCGCCGGTTCTCGGTGCTGCGGACGCCGACCGTGCTGGTGCTCGACGGCTCCGGTGCGGTCCGGGGACGCATGTCCGGCGCGACGACGCGGGCGCAGGCGGTCGACGCCCTCGACCGCTGTCCGGCGACCGCCGACGTCTGAGCCCCGCCCGTCCCCCTGAGAGGACCTCCCGTGCCCGCACCGCTCTCCGCCGGCAGCACGACCGCCGCCCCGCAGGGGATCGACCCCCGCGGCCCGCGCGTCGGCGCCGCCGTCACCGCCGTCCTGCTCGTCGTCGTCCTGCTGCTGCCCGGTGCCGCGGCCACGACCGCGCTCGCGGTCGTCGCCGCGCTGTTCGCCGTGGGCACCGTGCGGGGCGCCCAGGGCTCGCTCCAGGGCGTGCTGTTCCGGCGTCTCGTGCGCCCCCGGCTCGCCCCGCCCACCGAGCTGGAGGACCCGCGCCCGCCCCGGTTCGCGCAGGGCGTGGGGCTGGTCATCACCGGTGCCGGCGTCGCGCTGGCGCTGCTCGGGGTCACCGCGGCGGTGCCGGTCGCGGCGGCGCTGGCCCTCGCGGCCGCGGTGCTGAACGCGGTCTTCGGCCTGTGCCTCGGGTGCGAGCTGTACCTGCTGGGCGTCCGGCTGCGCGCCGCGCGGGCCTGAGCCGCCGGGAAGGCGCGCGGCGGTTCCGTCGTTAGGATCGGTGCATGCAGGCACTCGAGATCGTGTTCATCGGTCTGCTCGTCGCTGCGACGATCGCGATCGGCTGGTTCGCCGGCTTCGTCGTCTACCGGCTGTTCAAGGGACAGCGCTGACCGGAAGGGCTCCCATGGCGTTCACCCTCCCCGAGGGCCTCGCGCCCGAGATGTACCCGCTGGCCTGGCTGGTCGGCCGGTGGCACGGCGAGGGGGTCGTCGGGTACCCGGGCATCGAGGAGACGGCGTTCACGCAGGACCTCGTGGTCGACCACGACGGCGGGCCGTACCTGTCGTACACGTCGACGATCCGGCTCGTCGTGGCGCCGGACGACGCCTCGGCGCTCGAGGGGGACCCCGCCGCGGCCGCCGGCCCCGACGAGGCCGGGCCCGTCTGGCAGACCGAGCAGGGGTACTGGCGCATCCCGCCGGAGCGGCCGGAGGGCCTCGGCTCGGAGCTGTTCCCGGTCGAGCTGCTGCTCGCCGACCCGTCCGGGCACGTCGCCGTGTTCGTCGGGGCGACGGGCAACGGCCGCATCGACCTGGTCAGCGACGTCATCGCGCGCACCGCGACCGGCGCCGAGGTGACCGCGGGCAAGCGGTTGTACGGCCTGGTGCAGGGCGAGCTGATGTGGGCGCACGACCTGGCCGCGTTCGGGCACGACCTGCAGTCGTACGCGTCGGCGCGGCTCAGCCGCGTGCAGGTCGGCTGACGTGGCCGCCGACGGCGTCGCCGCGGGGCCTGCCGCGCCGACCGGACCGGCCGGACCGGCCGGAACGAGCACCGAGCCGCAGGCGGCCCCGCGCCACCGCAGCCCGCTGCTCGACCGGCACGGGGCGGTCGCCGCGTCGGGCCCGGACGCCGGCGTCGCGTGGCACTACGGCGACCCGACCGCCGAGCAGCGCGCCCTGACGCGCGGCGGCGCGGTGGTCGACCAGTCCCACCTGGGCGTCGTGCGGGTGACCGGCCCGGACCGGCTGTCGTGGCTGCACTCGATCACCTCCCAGCAGCTCGAGGGGCTGGCGCCGCGCACCTCGACGGAGACGCTGGTGCTCAGCCCGCAGGGGCACGTCGAGCACGCGGCGGCGGTCGTCGACGACGGCGAGGCCACCTGGCTGATCTCCGAGACGGCCCCCGGCCTGGCGGCGTGGCTCGACCGGATGCGGTTCATGCTGCGCGTCGAGGTCCAGGACGTCACCGACGAGTGGGCCGCGATCGGCGAGCCGCTGGCCGCCGAGGGTGGTCCCGACGAGCCGGTCACGTGGGCGGACCCGTGGCCGCGGACGCTGCCCGGCGGGACGCGCTACGGCCTGCCGGACGACCGGCACCCCGGCGCCGACCGCGCGTGGCGGCTGGTGCTGGTGCCCCGCGCCGGGCTGGTCGACGCCGTGCGCGCCCGGGAGGCCGCGGGCTGGCCGCTCGCCGGCACGTGGGCGAGCGAGGCGGTGCGCGTCGAGGCGTGGCGGCCGCGCGCGGGCCGCGAGGTGGACCACCGCACCATCCCGCACGAGCTGGACTGGCTGCGCACCGCGGTGCACCTGCACAAGGGCTGCTACCGGGGGCAGGAGACCGTCGCCCGGGTGCACAACCTCGGCCGCCCGCCCCGCCGGCTGGTCATGCTGCACCTCGACGGGTCCGGGCACCTGCTGCCCGAGGCCGGTGCGGTGGTGCGCGACCTCGGCGACCTGCTGTCCTCGGGCGAACCCGGCCGGGAGATCGGGCGCGTCACGACGGTGGCACGCCACCACGAGCTGGGTCCCGTGGCGCTCGCGGTGGTGAAGCGCTCCGCGCCGGTCGACGCCGACGTCGTCGTCGAGTGCGACGGCGGGCTGGTCACGGCGGGACAGGAGGTCGTGGTCCCCGGGGAGGGCGTCACCGCGGACCGCCCCGAGCCGCACGGGCCGCTCACGCGCGGCCTGGGCGGCCACCCGATGCTGTGACCGCCCGGTGAGCGGGGGCAGGGGGCCGTCCTCGGTCCGCGTGCAGGTCGCCGCGCGCGCCCGGCAGGGGTGGTCGCGCGTGCGCAGCGCCTTCGTCCCCGTCCTGCAGGCGGTGGTCGCGGCCGGCGTGGCCTACGCCATCGGCTACCACGTGCTGGGGCACAGCGCGCCGTTCTTCGCGCCGGTGAGCGCGTGGATCGCGCTCGGGTTCACCGCGGACCGGGACCTGCGCCGGGTGGCGGAGCTCGCGGTCGGCGTCGCGCTCGGGGTGGCCCTGGGCGACCTCGTGGTGCACGGCATCGGCACGGGGCCGTGGCAGGTGGCGCTGGTGCTCGGCGTCGCGGCGCTGGTCGCCCGGTTCCTCGACCGCGGGCCGATGCTCACCACGCAGGCCGGCGTCCAGGCGATCGTCATCGTGGGCCTGCCGGCGGTGGGCGCGTCGGGCGGTCCCGTCGGCCGCTGGACCGACGCCCTGGTCGGCGGCGCGGTCGCCCTCGCCGTCGCCGCGCTGACCCCGAGCGACCCCCGCCGGCGCCCCCGCGCGCAGGGCCGGGCGGCGGTCGAGGAGCTGGCGGCCATGCTCCGCGTGCTCGCCCGGGGGATGCGCGACCGCTCGCCGGCCGATGTCGAGGACGCCCTCATCCGCGGTCGCGCCAGCCAGCCCGCGCTCGACGAGTGGCAGGACGCGGCGACGGCGGCCCGGGACCTCGCGCGGGTGTCCCCGGCGGGACGGCGGCACCGGGCCGAGCTCGTGTGGGTGGGCCGGTCCGCCGTGCGGGTGGACCGGGCCGTGCGCAACGCCCGCGTGCTGGCGCGCCGCACGCTCGCGACCGTCGAGGCCGAGCCGCCGCACGACCTGGCCGCCGTGGCGGACGCCGTCGACCGCGTCGCGCTGGCCGCGGACGCGCTCGCCGCCGCGCTCGGCACCGGGTCCGAGCCGCTGCGCACGCGCGAGGAGCTGCTGCGCCTGGCGGCCGGGCTCGACCCGTTCACGCTCACGCCCGGCGACTGGCAGGCCCAGAGCCTCGTCCTGCTGCTGCGGTCGCTCGTCGTGGACCTGCTGGAGGCCGCCGGGGTGGACGCCCGCACCGCCCGGGAGACGCTGCCGGAGATCTGACCTCGTCGTCGTCCGGCTCCGCCCCGTAGGCTCGGCGCGTGATCTTCGCCTCCGCGCAGGTTCTGCTGCTGCTCGCGTTCAGCCTCGTCATCCTCGTGCTGGCGGTCTGGGCGCTCGTCGACGCCCTGCGCCGGCCGGCGTCGGCGTTCGCCGCGGCGGGCAAGCAGACCAAGCAGATCTGGTCCATCATCCTGGGCGTCGCCACGGTCGTGGCGTTCATCGCCGTGCCGCCGCCGCTCGGCATCGGGGCGTTCCCGCTGTTCCTGGCCCTGCTCAGCGCGGTCGCCGCGATCGTCTACCTCGTCGACGTGCGCCCGGCGGTCGGCCCGCACTCCGGCCGGCGCGGGGGCGGCGGTCCGTCGCGCGGCGGGTGGTGAGCGTGCCGGGGGCCCGCCCCGGGGGGCCGCAGCTCGCGGCCCGGCTGCACGACGTCGGCGCCGCCGCGGCCGTGACGGCGGCGCACGCGGCGGCGACCGGTGACGTCGGCACGGCGGCCGTGCCGCTGGCGCGCGTGGTCCGCGGCGACGTCGTCGAGTCGGTGCACACCGGGCACCTCGTGGTGCTGGGTCCCGGCGGCGACGTCCGTCTGGCGCTCGGCGACCCCGACGTCACGGTGCTCGCGCGCTCGTCGCTCAAGCCGCTGCAGGCGGTCGGCATGCTGCGCGCCGGCCTCGACCTGGACGGCCCGCACCTGGCGCTCGCGTGCGCGAGCCACGACGGCACCCCGGAGCACCTGCGGGTGGTGCGGGAGACGCTGCTCGGCGCGGGGCTGGACGAGTCCGCCCTGGACAACACGCCCGACGTGCCGCTGGACCCCGACGCCGCGTTCGCCTGGCGCCGGGACGGCCACGGACCCGAGCCCGTCGCGCAGAACTGCTCCGGCAAGCACGCCGCGATGCTCGCGACCTGCGTGGCGCACGCCGGCGAGCCCGGGTGGGAGCCGGAGCGCTACCGCGAGGCCGACCACCCCGTGCAGGTCGCGTGCCGCGCCGCGGTCGAGGAGCTGACGGGCGTCCAGGCGTGGCACCTGACGGTCGACGGCTGCGGCGCCGCGCTGTTCTCCACGACGCTCACGGGTCTCGCGCGGGCGTTCGCGCGGATCGCGACCGCCCCGGCGGCCGAGCCCGGGTCGCCGCTCGCGCGCGTCGCGACCGCGATGGCCGGGCACCCCGGGCTGGTCGGGGGCGAGCGGCGCGACGTCACGTGGGCGATGCGTGCCGTCCCCGGACTGGTCGCGAAGGACGGCGCGGACGGGGTCTACGCCGCGGCGCTGCCGGACGGCGGGGCGCTCGCGTTCAAGGTCGCCGACGGCAGCGCCCGCCCGCGACCGGCCGTGCTCGCGGCCGCGCTGCGGGTCGCCGGAGCCGAGGCCGTGCCCGGGGTGGACCTCGAGGCGCTCGCCGCCCTGGGCGACGTGCCGGTGCTCGGGCACGGGGAGCCGGTCGGGGTGGTGGTGCCGGCCTTCGGGGCCGCGCCGGCGCCGGCCGTGCCCGCGGTGCCCGCCGACCTCGCCGACCCCGCCGAGTCCGCGGAGGGGACCGCGTGAGGGCGGTCGTCCAGAGGGCGACCCGCGCGTCGGTGACGGTCGCCGGGCAGGTCGTCGGGGCGTTCGACGGTCCCGGCCTGGTGGTGCTGCTCGGCGTCACCCCCGGGGACGGCCCCGCGCAGGTCGCGCACGTCGCGCGCAAGATCGCCGAGCTGCGGATCCTGCGCGACGAGCGCTCCGCCACGGAGGTCGGGGCCCCGGTGCTCGTGGTCAGCCAGTTCACGCTCTACGGCGACACCCGCAAGGGCCGCCGCCCCACGTGGAACGCCGCGGCGCCCGGTCCGGTCGCCGAGCCGCTCGTGGACGCCGTCGTCGCGGACCTGCGGTCGCGGGGGCTGACGGTCGCGACCGGGGTGTTCGGTGCCGACATGGCGGTCGAGCTCGTGAACGACGGACCCGTGACGCTGCTGGTGGAGTCCGCCCCGGACGCGGTGGGCTGAGCGCGGGCCCCGACGGGCGCCTCAGGCCAGGTGGAGCACCAGGCGCTCCTCCGAGCGGCCCGGCGCCTGCGCGTGCCGCTCGCCCGTCCGGACGAAGCCCGCGCGCACCACGAGGTCACCGGCGGCGTGGTTGCCGTCGACGACCCACAGCGACACCGTCGCCGCGCCCTCCGCCCGGGCCGCCTCCCGGACCGCGTCAAGCAGCGCCCAGCCCAGACCCCGCCGCCGGACCTCGGGCGCCACCCACAGCTGCACCACGTGCCGGTCGGACGTCGGCGAGCCGGGCTCCTGGATCATGCCCACGAGGCCGCGCGGCGTGCCGTCGTCGTCGACCACCCATGTCGCCGCACCGCGCAGGCGCATGCGCCAGTGGGTCTCGGCGAACATCTCCTCGCGCGCCAGCGACGACCCGAACACGCCCGGGTCCTCGCGCAGGGCGCGCAGGCGGACGTCGCGGACGACCTCCCAGTCGTCCTCGTCCACCCGCCGCAGCTGCACCCCGCCAGCATGCCGCACGGCCGCGGGGGCGTCACGGCGGGCGCACCGGACGGCCGGGGGCGTGCCCGCGGACGACGTCAGGGGCGGACGGGATCCGTGTCGTCGGGCCCCGGGACCGGCCCGCCGTGGCCCGCCGGGTCGGGGACCGCGCGCGCGACGTCGGCGACCTCCTCCTCCGGGCGGGGCGGAACCGTCTCGTCGACCTCGAGCTCGGGGACGTCGTCCCGGCTGTCGTGGACCGGGTGGCTGGACTCCGTCATCGTGACCTCCTCGCTGTGCCGCTCACGGTAGGCGCACCCGCGGCGGTCCGCGCGACGATGGGGCCATGCGCATCGAGGCCGTGGCCGGGGACATCACCACCGAGGACGTCGACGTCGTCGTCAACGCGGCGAACTCGTCGCTGCTGGGCGGCGGGGGCGTCGACGGGGCGCTGCACGCCGCCGCCGGGCCGGAGCTGCTCGCCGCCTGCCGGGAGCTGCGGCGCACGACGCTTCCGGACGGCCTGCCGACGGGGGACGCCGTCGCGACCGGCGCGGGGCGGCTGCCGGCGCGCTGGGTGGTGCACACCGTCGGGCCGGACGCCCGCGCGGGGCAGCGGGACCCGGCGCTGCTCCGGTCGTGCTTCACGCGGTCGCTCGACGTCGCCGCCGGGCTGGGCGCGCGCTCGGTGGCGTTCCCGGCGGTGAGCGCCGGCGTGTACGGCTGGCCGGCGGACGCGGTGGCGCGGGAGGCGACCCGCGCGGTGCGGGAGTGGGCGGCCGGGCACGACGGCGTGGTCGACCTCGTGCGGTTCGTGCTGTTCTCGCCCGCGGTGCTGGCGGCGTTCGAGGACGCGCTCGCGGAGGCCTGAGCGGGGGTGGCGGGCGGCGCGGAGCGCGGGCGGCGCGGGGCGCGGCCGGGGCCGGGCGCCGCGCGTCAGCCGCGGGCGGGCAGCCGGGACAGCCCGCGGCGCAGGTCGTCCGCCCCGGCCGTGAGCGAGATCCGCACCCAGCCCTCGCCCGCGGCGCCGAACGCCGAACCGGGCGCGACCGCGACGCCCTCGCGCCGCACCAGGTCCTCCGTCCACGCCGCGACGTCGCCGCCGGTCGCGTGGGAGACGTCCGCCCACAGGTACAGCCCGCCGGTCGCGTCCAGCCACGGGATGCCCTGCCCGTCCAGCACGGCGGTCGCCAGCGCGCGGTGCTCCCGGTACGTGCGCCGGGCGTGGTCGACGGCGTCCTGCGGGCCGGTGAGCGCCGCGAGCGCCGCGTACTGCGCGGGGGTGTTCACGCAGGACACCACCGCCTCCTGCACGTGCGGCAGCAGCGGCGCCAGCAGGTCGGGGACCACGAGCGCGCCGACCCGGAACCCGGTCATCGCGTGCGTCTTCGAGAACGTGTGGACGGTCAGCACCCTCCCGTCGGTGTCGAACCGCGCGGCCGGCACGTGCGGGGCGTCCCCGGGGAACGCGGCGTAGCACTCGTCGGACAGCACCCACAGGTCGTGCCGCCGGGCGACGTCCACGAGCTCGGCCAGCAGACCCGCCGGCAGGGTGGTGCCCAGGGGGTTGGACGGCGAGTTGAGCAGCAGCACCCGGGTCCGGTCGGTGACGGCGGCCTCGACGGCCGCCGGGTCCGGCAGGAACCCGTCCTCGGCGCGCAGCACGTACGGCTGCGGCTCGGCCTGGAGCAGCCGGGTCGCCATCGTGAACGGCGGGTAGCCCGGGTCCGGCACCAGGACGCCGTCGCCGGCGCCGACCGTCAGGCTCAGCCCCAGGTGCAGCGCCTGGGCGCCGCCGGCGGTGACCCACACGCTGTCCCGCCGCACCGGGGGGGCGTGCTGGGGGTCCAGCCACGCGGCGAGGGCGTCGCGCAGCGCCGGGACGCCGCCGTTCGGCGTGTACCGGGTGTCGTCGCGGTCCAGGGCGTCGCGCGCGGCGGCGAGCACGTGCGGTGCGGTCGGCAGGTCCGGCTCGCCGACGCAGAGCACGATCGCGTCCGGCACCGTCCACGCCAGCTCCAGGACGCGGCGGATCCCGGAGGCGGGGACGGTGCGGACGTGCGGGGCGGCGACGGGCATGACCGCAGGCTAGGACGCGCGTGTGTCCGGCCGGTGACGCCGCGGGGCCGGACGCCGGCGGGCAGGATGGTCGCGTGAGCAGCCCCGTCACCGCACCGCCCGCCGCGTCCGCACCGCCCGCCGCGTCCGCACCGCCCGCCCCGGGCCGCGGCGCGCTCGTCCTGCTGCTGGTCGCCCTGGGTGCCGGTGCGCTGACGTGGTGGCTGCTGTGGCTCGGCGCCCACGACGCGACGCTCGTGCGGTGGGAGTGCGCCGCCGCGCAGTGCGCCACCGACGACCTCGCCGGGGCGGCGTTCCCGCTGGCGGTCTTCCCGGCCGGCGTCCTCGTGACCACCCTCGCGCCGCTGGCACGCCGGGCGACCCCCGGCCTGGTCGTCGCCCTCGCAGCCGGCGCCCTGGTCGCCGGCTGGACGGGCGCGGTCCGTGACGGCCTGTCCCCGCTGGAGCGTGTGCGCGTCCCCCTGGTCGTGGCCGGCGCCCTGCTGGTCGCGGGCCTCGTGGCGGCCGTGGTCGGCGGGGTGCGCAGCGCGCGCACCTCCGGGGTGGGCCCGCGGCTGCTCGGCCTGACCGGCACGTGGGCGCGGGTGCGTGACTACGAGGACGTGGACCGGACGCGGTGCCGGGCGACGGTGCACTACGCGGACGCCCGGGGGACGCGGTACGCGGTCCGCACGGAGGTGCCGCGGGAGGCGTTCCGGCACGCGCCGCGGGCGTACTACGACCCGCTGCGGCCCGGCGACCCGTCGCGCCTCCGGGTGGCCGTGCCCCCGCAGCCACTCGGCGCGGCCGGGCGCCGGGCCCGGGACGAGGCGGTGCGCGCGCTGCTGCCCCTGCCCGACGACGACCTGCCGGGCGGGGCGCCGGCGACGGCGTCGACGCGGCGGGGCGCGCGGCCGGGTGCGCCGGGCCTGTCCGGGTCGTCCGCTGCGGGCACCGGTCCGGCGTCCGGGGCCGAGATGTCGGGCCCGTCCGGGTCGTCCGGTGCGGGCACCGGCTCGGCGTCCGGCGACGGGATGTCGGGCACGTCCGGGGCGTCCGACGCGTCCCCGGGGGGCGCCGCGGCGCTCGTCGACGAGCTCGAGCGCCTGCACGCGCTCCACGCGTCCGGCGCCCTCACCGATGGGGAGTACGCCGCCGGGAAGGCGCGCGTGCTCGGGGACCGCGGCGGGGCGTGAGGCCCTCACCGGCGGTGCCGTCCGCCCCTGTGGCGGGACGCCGTGGGCGGCGGATACTGGCTGGATGGCGGAGACGCTCGACCGGGACGAGGTCGCGGCGGTGCTGCGGGAGCGCCGGCGCGAGGCGGTCGCGCGCCTGGCGGGGACGGGCGCCGAGCGGGACGCCGTCGTGGCGGCGGCCCGCGAGTCCGTCACCGACGACGAGCACGACCCGGAGGGCTCGACCATCGCGTACGAGCGCCGGATGCTCGACGCGCTGACGCACGACATGCGGGAGCGGATCGCCGACGTGGACGCCGCGCTCGACCGGCTGGAGCGCGGGACGTACGGCACGTGCGAGCGGTGCGGGCAGCCGATCCCGGTCGAGCGGCTGCGCGCCCTCCCGACCGCGCGCACCTGCGTCGCCTGCGCCTCCCGCTGACCTGACCCACCCCACCTCGCCCCCGGCCGCGCCCCGACCCCCCACCCCACCCCGCCCCGACCCGCCCTGCGCTCACCCACCCGCGCGCACCCGCATGGGTGGTCGAGATACCAGGACACGCCGAGCCGGAGGCCCGACCCACGCGCGTGTCCTGGCATCTCGCTGGTGCGCGGGCCTCCTGGTGGGTGCGGGCCCGGTGCTGTCGGCGGGCGCGCCGGCGGGCGTGTTACCAGGACGTAAAGCCTGGTCGGGAGGGCTTCCGCGCGGTCGGGAGCGGGTGCGACAGTCGGCTGTGGGTCGATCGACCCACTTCGTCCCGCCGGTCCGCCGGCACCTCGCCCGGGAGCCCGTCATCGCCACCGCACCCCGCCCCGTCGCCGTCGTCACCGGCGCGTCCTCCGGCATCGGCGAGGAGTTCGCCCGCCGGTTCGCCGCCCGCGGTCACGACGTGGTGCTGGTCGCCCGCCGCGCGGACAGGCTGACCGCGCTCGCGGACCGGCTCGCCGCGGAGCACGGGGCCGCGGCCACGGTGCTGCCGGTCGACCTCGCGGACCCGGGCGGTCCCGCGGAGCTGGTGGCGGGGATGCGCGAGCGCGGCCTGCGCGCCGACGCGCTCGTCAACAGCGCCGGGTTCGGCACCTACGGGCCGTTCGCCGGGGAGGACCCCGCGCGGATCGCCGCGGAGGTCCAGCTCAACGTCGCCGCGCTCACCGTGCTGTCCCGGCTGCTGCTGCCGGACCTCGTCGCGGCGCCGGCCGGCGTCCTCGTGAACGTCGCCAGCACCGCCGCCTACCAGCCCGGTCCGTCCTTCGCGGTGTACGCCGCGACCAAGGCGTACGTGCGGTCGCTGACGGAGGCGATCTGGCAGGAGCACCGCGGCACGCCGCTGCGGGTGCTGTCGCTGGCGCCCGGGCCCACGGAGACCGAGTTCTTCGAGGTCGCCGGCTCCGACCGGTTCCGCATCGGCCAGGTGCTGACCGTCCCGCAGGTGGTCGACGTCGCGTTCCGGGCGCTCGACCGCCGGGACCCGCCGCCGTCCGTCGTCGCCGGCCGCCGCAACGCCGTCACCGCCGCGCTGGCGGGGGCGCTGCCGCGGCGGCTGGTGCTGCGGGTCGCGGGCCGGCTGACGGGGGCGTGACGTGGCGCGGATGGCCGTGGGGGACCGCCGGCGGGCGCTCGTCGACGCCACCGTGCGCGTGATCGCCCGCGACGGCGTGGCGGGCGCCACCACGCGGGCGGTCGTCGCGGAGGCGGGGATGTCCCTGGCGAGCCTGCACTACGCCTTCCCCTCCCGGGACCACCTCCTGGAGGCGGTGGTCGCGGACGTCACCGCCCAGGAGCGCCGCACCGCGGAGGCCGGCCTGCTGCCGCTCGACGACGACGCGGCCGGCACCGGCGCGGGCACGCTGGAGGAGGTCGTCCGCGACGGCCTCGAGCGCTACGTCGGGCTGCTCGTGGCCGACCCGGACCGCGAGCGCGCGCTCCTGGAGCTGGCGCTGTACGCGATGCGCGCCCCCGGGCAGCGCGCCGCCCTGGTCGCGCAGTACGACGTCTACCGGAGCGCCGCCCGGGCCAGCCTCACGGCCGCCGCGCGCGCCACCGGCAGCCGGTGGACCGTGCCGCTCGACGACGCCGCGCGGGCGCTCGTGATGGTGACGGACGGGATCACGACCGCGTGGCTCGCCGACCACGACACCCCCGCCGCGCTGCGGAGCGCGGCGTTCGCCGCCCGGTCGCTGGCGGCGCTGGCCGAGCCCGTCGCCGGCCGCGCCGACCCCGACAGCCCCGACCCCGACCTGGAGGACGCCCGTGCTCACTGAGACCGATCCCCGCGCCGCCGCGTTCGTGAACCTGCACGCGGTCCTGGGCGCGCTGCCCGAGCTGGTCCGCCGGGTGCCCGCCGCGCGCGAGCTGCTGACCGTCGATCCGCGCCCCGTCTCGGTCGTGTTCGCCGTCCGGGGCGGGCCGCGCGCCGCGCTGGCGTTCCGCGACGGCGCCGTCCAGGTGGTGCCGGACCGCACCGTCGGCACGATCCTGCTGCCGTTCGCGTCGCCCGAGGCGTTCAACCGGGTGGTCGCCGGCGAGGCGCAGCCCGTCCCGGTCACCGGCCTGCACCGCATCGGGTTCCTGCTGCGGGTGTTCACCCCGCTGACGGAGCTGCTGGGCCGCTACCTGCGTCCCGCGCCCGAGGACCTCGCGGACCCGGCGTTCCGGGAGACGAGCACCGCCCTCACGCTGCACGTGGCCGTCGCCGCCGCGGCCCAGCTCGCCAACGAGGACCGCGCGGGCCGGTTCAGCGCGCACCACACGGTGGACGGCGACGTGGCCCTCGAGGTCACGGGGTCGCTCGCCTACACCCTGCGGGTCCGCGACCACCGCATGACGTTCGTGCCCGAGCCGTCGCCCCGGCCGCGGGCCGCCCTCACGTTCGCCGACCTCGACACCGCGGGCGCGCTGCTCGCGGGGAAGGTCAGCGCGCTGGCGTGCCTCGGCGACGGGCGGATGGCCATGCGCGGGCACGTCGCGATGGTCGACAACGTCAACCGCATCCTCGACCGCGTCGGTCAGTACCTCGGAGAGTGAGCCCGCGATGACCACCACCACCCCGACCGTCCCGTACACCCACGCCCGCAGCCGCGAGCTGTTCGAGCGGGCCCTGAAGGTCGTGCCGTCCGGCGTCTACGGCCACCAGGGCCCCGCGGAGGGCTGCGCGATCCCGGTGTCCGCCTACCCGCTGTTCTCGCAGCGCGCGGAGGGCACCCGGTTCTGGGACGTCGACGGCAACGAGTACATCGACTACATGTGCGGCTACGGCCCGAACGTGCTCGGCTACGGCGACCCGGACGTCACCGCCGCGGCCGCCGCGCAGCAGCGCCTGGAGGACGTCGTCACCGTCCCGTCGACGGTGATGATCGACTTCGCGGAGCTGCTGGTCGACACGGTGGCCAGCGCGGACTGGGCGTTCTTCGCGAAGAACGGCGGCGACGTCACGACGCTCGCCGTCATGACCGCCCGCGCGGCCACCCGGCGCAAGAAGATCGTGTTCTTCGAGGGCTTCTACCACGGGGTCGCGCCCTGGACGCAGAAGCTCGACTACCCCGGGGTGCTGGAGGAGGACGTCGCGCACAACCTCTACGCGCCGTGGGACGACCTGCCGGCGCTCGAGCGGCTGTTCTCGGAGCACCGCGGGCAGATCGCCGGGCTGATCGCCCAGCCGTACCTGCACGGCAACTTCGCGGACAACCGGCTGCCGTCGCCCGGTTACTGGCAGGCGGTGCGGCGGCTGTGCGACGAGCACGGCGTGGTGCTGATCGTCGACGACGTGCGGGCCGGGTTCCGCCTCGACCTGGCCGGGTCGGACCACCACTTCGGGTTCCGGGCGGACCTCATCTGCTTCTGCAAGGCGCTCGCCAACGGGTACAACGTGTCGGCGCTGTGCGGGACGGACGCGCTCAAGGACGTCGTGAGCTCGCTCACCTACACCGGGTCCTACTGGATGAGCGCCGTCCCGTTCGCCGCGGGCATCGCGACGATCACCAAGCTGCGCGAGCTCGACGCGCCGGCGCTGTTCGACCGGCTCGGCACGGAGCTGACGACCGGCCTCGTGTCCGCCGCCGCCGACCACGGGCTCACGCTGGTGGCCTCGGGCGCGCCGTCGCTGTTCTACCTGCGGCTGGCCGAGGACGACTCGCTGATGCTGCACCAGGAGTGGGTCGCCGAGTGCGTGCGGCGCGGGGTGTACCTCACGTCGCACCACAACCACTTCATCAACGCGGCGCTGACCTCCGCCGACATCGCGCGCACGGTCGAGGTCGCGCACGAGGCGTTCGGGGTGCTGCGGGACCGGCACCCCGGGCTCGGCGGGTAGGCGCGGGTCCCGGGGCGCCGACGGCGACCCGGGCACGCAGGACGGCACGACGGCACCACGACGCCGGCGCACCCGCGCCGGCGGGGCACGGGCGAGAGGTGCAGGCCATGACGACGGACGAGGGGACGGCCGCGGCGCGGACGGCGGCGGGAGCGACCGGGCCGGGCGCCGGGCCCGCGGGGAGCGGGGCGGACGCGGGCGGCGCGACGCCTCCGCCCGTCCCGGCCCGGGTGGCCGTCGGGGCGGCGTACGCGGCGCAGGGCTTCGGCTACGCGACCGTCGTCACCGCGCTGCCGGCGTTCAAGCAGCGGCAGGGGATCGACGACACCGCCGTGTCGCTCGTCGTGCTGCTGGTGTGCGTGGCGGCGGCCGCCGGGTCGGTCGTCGCCGAGAGGCTCGCGACCCGGCGGGGCAGCCGCCGCGCCCTGCTCGCCGGCCTGGGGGTGCAGGCGGTCGCCCTGCCGCTCGTCGCCGGGTCGACGCCGATGGTGCCGTTCGTCGCCGGGTTCGCGGTGTACGGCCTGGGGCTCGGGATGGTGGACGCCGCCGGCGGGATCCAGGGGGTCCTCGTGCAGCGCCGCTACGGCCGCCCGGTGATGTCCGGGTTCTTCGCCTGCTACACGGCCGCGGCCGTGCTGGGGGCGCTCGTCATGTCGGCGCTGGTCGGCGCGGCCGCCGTGCCCGGCGCCGCGGGGGCGCTGGTGGTCGCGGCGGTCGTGCTCGCCGGGGCGCTGCTGCTGGGCCGGCACAGGCTGGTCGGCACCGACCTGGCGCTCGCGGGGGCGCCCGGCGCGGCGGCGACCGCCGGTGCGGGGGACCCCGTCGCCGCGGTGTCCGCGCCCGCGGGCGGGGCCGCCCCCGGCTCGGCCGTGCCCGGCGTCGCCCCCGGCGTGCTGCTGCCGCCCGGCCCGCCCCGGCGCCCGCTCCCGACGCGCGGCATCTGGCTGGTCGGCAGCGTCGTGCTGGCCGCGTTCGTCGCCGACTCGGCGGTGAGCACCTGGAGCACCGTCTACCTGCACGACGTGCTGCTGGCGTCCGCCGCCGTGGCCCCGCTCGGGTACGCCGCGTACCAGGCCGCGATCCTCCTGACCCGCCTGGCGGGAGACCGGCTGGTGACCCGCACGGGCCGCGGGCCGCTGGTCGCGACGACGGCCGTGGCCGCCGCGGTGGGCCTCGTCCTCGTGGCGCTGGTGCCCAGCCCGGTCGCCGCCGTCGCGGGCTTCGCCGTCGTCGGGGTCGGGGTGGGAGCTCTCGTGCCGCTGGCGTTCTCCGCGGCGGGCGACCTCGACCCGGACCGCGTCGACGAGGTCGTCGCCCGCGTGAACGTCTTCAACTACGCCGGCGCGGTGCTCGGGGCGGTGGCGGTGGGGCTGCTCGCCGACGGTCCCGGGCTGGCGCTGGCGTTCCTGCTCCCCGCGGCCCTCGTCGCGCCGGTCGCGGCGACGGCGGGGCGGCTGGCGCCGGGGAGGCTCGCGGCGGCACGGTGACGGAGGGGCGGCGCGGTGACGGCGCGGCGGCGGGCGGTGACGCCGCGGCGGCGGGCGGTGACGCCGCGGGGCCGCCCGGCGCACACTGGGAGCCCGAGTCGAGGAGGCCTCCCGTGGCGACGACCGTGCACCCGTTCCTGTGGTTCGACCGCGAGGCCGAGCAGGCCGCCGCGCTGTACGTGTCGATGATCCCGCGCTCCCGGGTGCTGGGCACCCGCCGGTACCCCGAGGGGTCGCCGGGCGGCGTCGGCGGCTCGGTGATGTCGGTGTCGTTCGAGCTCGACGGCGTGCCCGTGGAGGCCCTCAACGCCGGGCCGCAGTTCCCGTTCACGGAGGCGTTCTCGTTCGTCGTGACGGTGGACGACCAGGCGGAGCTGGACCGCGTCTGGGACGGTCTGCTCGCGGGCGGCGGCGAGCCCTCGCAGTGCGGCTGGCTCAAGGACCGGTTCGGCCTGTCGTGGCAGGTCGTCCCGCGCGCGCTCGACGAGCTCCTGCAGGACCCCGACCCGGACCGCGCCGGCCGCGCGATGCAGGCGATGCTGGGCATGCAGAAGCTCGACGTCGCGGCGCTGAGGGCGGCCGCCGACGGCGGACCTACGCTGACCCGGTGACCGACACCCTCGCCCGCACCTCGCCCGACGGACGGCGCGGACGCGTCACCATGCAGGTCCGCTGGTCCGACGTCGACCTGTTCGCGCACGTCAACAACGCCGCCTACCTGCGGTTCCTCGACGACGCGCGGTTCGCGCTGTTCCCCTCGATGGGCGTCGACCCCGCCGGGCGGCCCACCGACTCGCTGCTGGTGGTGGTCAAGCACGAGATCGAGTACCTCGCGCCGCTGTCCTTCCGGCCGGCGCCCGTCGCGGTGGACGTCTGGGTGCCCCGGATCGGGCGGTCCTCGGTGGACTTCGCCTACGAGGTGCTCGACCCCGACGGCGACGACCCCGTCGTCTACCTGAGCGCCCGCTCCCGCATGGTCCAGCTCGACCGCGGGACCCACGAGCCGCGCGCGTTCACGGCCGGGGAGCGGGCCGTGTTCGAGCAGTACCCGGGCGAGGCGCCGCCGCTGCACCCCTGGTAGCGACCCCCGGTGGCGACCACTCGGTAGCGACCCCTGGTCGCGGTCAGGCCCCGGGCGTCGTGGCGAGCAGCGCCTCCAGCGTGCGGACCACGCCGTGGCGGGCGTTCGACGGCACGACGTACCGCGCCCGGGCCCGCACGTCCGGGTGCGCGTTGTCCATCGCGAACGACCACTGCGCGGCGTCCAGCAGACCCGCGTCGTTCAGGTAGTCCCCGAACGCCATCGTCTGCGCGGCCGTGACGCCGAGCCGTTCCTGGACGCGGCGCAGCGCGTGGCCCTTGTCGGCGTCGGGGTTCATCACGTCGAGCCAGTGCTGACCCGACACGAGCACCCGCAGCCGCGGCTCCAGGTCCGCGAACGCCGGCGCGGTGGCCTCCTCGACCGAGCCGAAGTCGAAGACCGCGATCTTCAGCACCTCGTCGTCGACCGCGGTCAGGTCGTCCACCTGCTCCAGCCACGCGTAGTGCCGCGCGGCGTGCTCGAAGAACGGGCCGTCGCCGCGCTCGACGTACCCGGCGCGCCGGCCGCACAGCACCATGCCGACGTCGCGGCCCGCCGCCGCGAGGTCCCGCACCCGCCCGACGACCCCCGGCACGTCGTGCGCGGGCAGCGGGTCGGTGGACAGCGCCACGTCGCCCTGGCCCACGTACGCCCCGTTCTCGGCGATGCACACCAGGTCACGGCCGTGCTGCCGGAACAGCTCGCGCAGGTTCGCGTACTGGCGTCCGCTGGCCGGGCAGAACGCGATGCCCCGGCGCTCCAGCTCCTCCAGCACCGGCCAGAACGCCTCCGGCACGCGGCCCTGCTCGTCGAGCAGCGACCCGTCCATGTCGGACACCACCAGCCGGATGTCGAGGTCCTGGGGGAGCGCGGGAGGGTCGGTCACGGGCACGGCGGTGGAGGTCGGCACGGGTCCAGTGTCCCAGGGTCGCCCGCGTCGGCCCGCGCCGGCGGCTGCGGGGGCCGGGCGGCGGGTGAGCGGCGGGTGGGCGGGTGTGGCGGACGCCGCTCGCCGGACCGCTCAGACGCCCGCCGCGCGAGCCGATCGGCCGCACGCGGGGGGACGACACGGTGGAGGGTGTGACACATGGCAGCAGCACCGGGGCAGCCGACGTCGGGAACGCGGCGGTGGACGGGGGTCCGGGCGAAGGTCCTGGGCGTCGCGGCGATCGGGGCGGCCACGGCCGTCGCCGCGGGCGTCGCCTCGCAGATGGCGCTCGGCGGCGTGTCCGAGGCGAACGAGCGTCTCGCGGACCTGCAGGAGGTCTCGACCCAGGTCGGCGAGGTCCGCACCATGAACTCGGACGTGTCCGGCTGGCAGGTGGCGTACGCGTGGGACACGCGGCGGATCGGCGGGCCCGAGGCCGTCGCCGACGCCAACCCGAACCGCGCCGGCTACCTGGACTCGGCGCAGAGCCTGCGCGACACGCTCGCGACGGTGGACACCGGCGCTCTCACCCCCGAGGAGCGGTCGACGTTCTCGGACATCGTGTCGCTCTGGGACGACTTCTTCGCGGCGGACGACCGCGTCGTGGAGGCGTACCGCGAGGGCACCCCCGAGTCGCTCGACGCCGGCGACGCGCTCGTCACCGGTGACGCCTACGACGTCTACTACGCGATCGGCGACGCGACCACGTCCCTGCTGGACTCGCTGCGTGACCGGACGGTCACGGCGACGCAGGACGCCGCGTCGACCGCCCGCACCGGGCGCGTCGCGACCGGGGTCGTCATCGCGCTGGGGGTCGCGCTCGCGCTGCTCCTGGGGCTGCGGACCTCCTCGTCGATGGCCCGCGCCGCCGGCCGCGTCCGCGCGACCGCCGAGGCGATGGCCACCGGGGACCTCACCCAGGTGCCCGACGTGCGCACCCGCGACGAGCTCGGCGAGATGGCGTCGGCGCTCGCCACCGCGCAGACCAGCCTGCGGGCGGCGATGGCCGGCGTGGTCGAGACGGCGCACACCGTGGCGTCAGCCGCCGAGGAGCTGTCCGCGGCGTCCGCCGAGGTCGCCGCCGGAACCGACGAGACGTCCGCGCAGGCGGGTGTGGTGGCGGCTGCCGCGGAGCAGGTGTCGCGCAACGTGCAGACGGTCGCGGCGGGTGCCGAGCAGATGGGGGCGAGCATCCGGGAGATCGCGCAGAACGCGTCGCAGGCGGCGCAGGTCGCGGGTCAGGCGACGTCGGCGGCGGCCATGACCAACGAGCAGGTCGCGCGTCTTGGGTCCTCGTCGCAGGAA
>NZ_JBCLVN010000034.1:0-42429 GCF_039548315.1 Cellulomonas olei | reverse complement strand
TCGCAGGCGGCGAAGGTCGCGGGTCAGGCGACGTCGGCGGCGGCCATGACCAACGAGCAGGTCGCGCGTCTTGGGTCCTCGTCGCAGGAAATCGGGAACGTGGTGAAGGTGATCACCTCGATCGCGGAGCAGACGAACCTGCTGGCGCTGAACGCGACGATCGAGGCGGCGCGGGCCGGTGAGGCGGGCAAGGGCTTCGCGGTGGTCGCCGGGGAGGTCAAGGAGCTGGCACAGGAGACCGCGAAGGCCACGGAGGACATCGCCCGGCGGGTCGAGGCGATCCAGACCGACACCGGGTCGGCCGTGACCGCGATCGGGGAGATCTCCCAGATCATCGCGTCGTTCAACGACTACCAGCTGACGATCGCCTCGGCCGTGGAGGAGCAGACCGCCACGACCAACGAGATGTGCCGCTCGGTGGCCGAGGCCGCGACGGGCTCGGGAGAGATCGCCACGGACATCACCGGCGTCGCCTCCGCCGCCGCGTCGTCGTCGCAGATCGTCGGGCAGGTCGGCGGGGCGGTCCGCGAGCTCGCGCGCATGTCGGAGGAGCTCCGGGCGCGCGTCGCGCAGTTCATGTACTGACCGGAGCCGTGCTGACGGCTGTCACGGCTGTGGGTTCTGTGTCACACTAATCGTCTCGGCCGTGGTTCGGTGCGGGGATGGCGATCAGGTGCGCGGACAGCGTGGACAAGCACGGGGAGGGATGAGGGCGATGACGCGGGACGACGAGCGGCCGGGCACCCTCGGCGAGTGGGCCGCGTCGGACGAGCCGGCGGTGCGGCCCGGGGCCGAGGTCCTCCGCGGCGCCGCGGCACGTGCGGCGTCGCGCGCCCTGCTCGAGGAGGCCGCCGCGGACGACGCCGCGAGCCGCGCCCTGGTCGAACGGAGCCGTCCGGGCCGCCCGCCGCTCGAGGAGGGTGGCGTCGGACCCTCGCCCACGTGGCGGTACCGGGTGCCGCGCTCGCTCGACCAGCGGATGCGCGCGCAGGCCGCCGCCGAGCACCGCGACCTGTCGGAGGTGCTGCGGTCCGCCGCCGCCGAGTACCTCGAGGCCCACGCGGCCGGCTGACGGCCCGGTCCGCAGCAGCCGGGTCGCCGCTTCCGCCGTCACGCCAGGGGCGAACACGGGACGCCCGCGACACACCCCGCCGTTAGCATCGAACAACGCCGACTCGTCGTGCGTGTCGACCCCGGGTCAACGGGCCGGGTCGCGCGGCGAGCACGCCGCTCGTGAGGAGTGCACATGTTCGAGAGATTCACGGACCGAGCCCGTCGCGTGGTCGTCCTCGCCCAGGAAGAGGCGCGGATGCTCAACCACAACTACATCGGCACCGAGCACATCCTCCTGGGTCTCATCCACGAGGGGGAGGGTGTCGCGGCCAAGGCGCTCGAGTCGCTCAACATCTCGCTCGACGCGGTGCGCGCCCAGGTGCAGGAGATCATCGGCGAGGGCCAGCAGGCCCCCAGCGGGCACATCCCGTTCACGCCGCGCGCCAAGAAGGTGCTCGAGCTGTCGCTGCGCGAGGCGCTGCAGCTCGGCCACAACTACATCGGGACCGAGCACATCCTGCTCGGCCTCATCCGCGAGGGCGAGGGCGTCGCGGCGCAGGTGCTCGGCAAGCTCGGCGCGGACCTGAACCGCGTCCGCCAGCAGGTCATCCAGCTGCTGTCCGGCTACCAGGGCAAGGAGCCGGTCTCGGCCGGCGGCCCGCAGGAGGGTCAGCCCTCGGGCTCCGCCGTCCTCGACCAGTTCGGCCGCAACCTGACGCAGGCCGCGCGCGAGGGCAAGCTCGACCCGGTCATCGGGCGCGAGAAGGAGATCGAGCGGGTCATGCAGGTGCTGTCCCGCCGCACCAAGAACAACCCGGTGCTGATCGGCGAGCCCGGCGTCGGCAAGACGGCGGTCGTCGAGGGCCTCGCCCAGGACATCGTCCGGGGCGACGTTCCGGAGACGCTGAAGGACAAGCAGCTCTACACGCTGGACCTCGGCGCCCTGGTGGCCGGTTCCCGGTACCGCGGTGACTTCGAGGAGCGCCTGAAGAAGGTGCTCAAGGAGATCCGCACGCGCGGCGACATCATCCTGTTCATCGACGAGATCCACACCCTCGTGGGTGCGGGTGCCGCCGAGGGCGCGATCGACGCCGCGAGCATCCTCAAGCCGATGCTGGCCCGCGGCGAGCTGCAGACCGTCGGCGCGACGACCCTGGACGAGTACCGCAAGTACGTGGAGAAGGACCCGGCCCTCGAGCGCCGGTTCCAGCCCATCCAGGTCTCCGAGCCGAACCTCCAGCACGCCATCGAGATCCTCAAGGGCCTGCGCGACCGGTACGAGGCGCACCACCGCGTCTCGATCACCGACGGCGCCCTCGTGGCCGCCGCGACGCTGGCCGACCGGTACGTCAACGACCGGTTCCTGCCGGACAAGGCGATCGACCTGGTCGACGAGGCCGGCGCCCGCCTGCGCATCCGCCGCATGACGGCCCCGCCGGAGCTGCGCGAGCTCGACGAGCAGATCGCCGAGACGCGCCGCGACAAGGAGTCGGCGATCGACGAGCAGGACTTCGAGAAGGCCGCGCGCCTGCGCGACCAGGAGAAGCAGCTCGGCCTCAAGCGCCAGGAGAAGGAGAAGGCCTGGAAGTCGGGCGACCTGGACGCGGTCGCCGAGGTCGACGAGGAGCTCATCGCCGAGGTGCTGGCGCTGGCCACCGGGATCCCGGTGTTCAAGCTCACCGAGGAGGAGTCGAGCCGGCTGCTCAAGATGGAGGACGAGCTGCACAAGCGGGTCGTCGGCCAGGAGGCGGCCATCAAGGCGCTCTCGCAGGCCATCCGCCGCACGCGTGCGGGTCTGAAGGACCCGAAGCGCCCGGGTGGGTCGTTCATCTTCGCCGGCCCCACCGGCGTCGGGAAGACGGAGCTGGCCAAGGCGCTCGCCGAGTTCCTGTTCGGGGACGAGGACGCGCTGATCCAGCTCGACATGTCCGAGTTCTCGGAGAAGCACACCGTCTCGCGGCTGTTCGGCTCGCCCCCCGGCTACGTCGGGTACGACGAGGGCGGCCAGCTCACGGAGAAGGTGCGCCGTCGTCCGTTCTCGGTCGTGCTGTTCGACGAGGTCGAGAAGGCCCACGCGGACATCTTCAACTCGCTGCTGCAGATCCTCGAGGACGGTCGCCTGACCGACTCGCAGGGCCGGGTGGTCGACTTCAAGAACACCGTGATCATCATGACCACCAACCTCGGCACCCGGGACATCGCCAAGGGCGTCCAGACCGGCTTCCAGGCCGGCGGCGACCTGTCGACGTCGTACGAGCGCATGAAGGCGAAGGTCAACGACGAGCTCAAGACGCACTTCCGTCCGGAGTTCCTCAACCGCGTCGACGACGTGGTCGTGTTCCCGCAGCTCTCGCAGCCGGAGATCTTCGCGATCGTCGACCTGATGATCGCCAAGCTCGACGCCCGCCTGCGGGACAAGGACATGGGCATCGAGCTCACCGAGGCGGCCAAGAAGCTGCTCTCGGAGAAGGGCTACGACCCGGTCCTGGGCGCCCGGCCGCTGCGCCGCGCGATCCAGCGGGAGATCGAGGACGCGCTGTCGGAGAAGATCCTGTTCGGGGAGCTGCACGCGGGTCAGCAGGTGGTCGTGGACGCGCACGGCGAGGGCATCCTCGGCGAGTTCACGTTCCGCGGCGAGGCCCGGGGGCCGCGCACGAAGGAGCCGGTGGCCGTGGGGGCGCACTCCGCGGGCACGCCGGGCTCCGGCGCGGACGTCCCGCCGGCGCCGCCGATCGCGTCGTCCGGTGACGGCGGCACGGGCCTGATGCCGGCCTGACAGGTTCCGCCTCGACGAGGGCCGGGTCCGCACCACGGTGCGGGCCCGGCCCTCGTCGCGTCACGGGCGTGGCGATACTGGTCGGGTGTACGTCGAGCGGCCGTCCCGGCTGGTCCCCGGCGCGGTCGTCTGGACGGTCGACGCGTCCGCCGCGGACGGGCGCATCCTGCCGGACGGCTGCATGGACCTGCTGTGGTCGGACGGCCGCCTGCTCGTGGCGGGGCCGGACACGACGGCGCACACGACCGGCCCGGTGCCGGCGGGGCGACCCGTCTCCGGGGTGCAACTGCCCCCGGGTGCCGCGCCCGTCCTGCTCGACGTCCCGGCGGACGCGCTGCGCGACCTGCGGCCCGACCTCGCGGCCGTCTGGGGCGACCGGTTGTCGAGGGCCTGGACCGACGCGGTCGCCGCCGGGGGCGCCGCCGTCCTGGAGCGTCTGATGGCGGGCCGGCTGGCGGAACGTGGCGGGCGCCCGCGGGACGCGGCGGTCGCGGCCCGGATGGTCGCCGCCGGCCGGGGTGCCGAGGACGTGGCCGACGCCCTGGGGGTGACGACGCGGACGCTGCACCGCCGCAGCCTCGCGGCGTTCGGCTACGGCCCGCGGACGCTCGGGCGCGTGCTGCGCCTCCAGCGGGTGCTGGGGCTGCTGGACGACGGGCTGCCGCTCGCCGAGGTCGCGCACCGCGCGGGGTACGCCGACCAGCCGCACCTGTCGCGCGAGGTCCGGGCGCTGGCGGGCGTCCCGCCGGGCGCGCTCGCCGCTGAGCGCCGGGGTGTCGGAGGTGGGGGCTAGCGTCGGCGGTCCAGCCGCATCCAGGGCGAGGAGCGCGGGTCACCCTCTCGCTGCCTGGAGGCCGCGTGCCCGGATCCACCGACCACCCCGCCGTCGACGCGCCCGACGCCGCACCCCCGTCCGCCGTCGGTGTCGCGACGGTCGTCGTGGACCCCCGCGACGGGGTCGTCGTGCGGGTCGCGGGGACGGCGGACGCCACCACGGGCCGGCCGCTGACGGCGTCGACCCCGATGCACCTGTGCTCCGCGGCGAAGACCGTCGCGGCCGTGGTGGTCCTCCGGCTCGCCGCGCGCGGCCTGCTCGCCCTGGACGCCGACGTGCGCGAGCTCGTCCCCGTCGAGGTCGCCGTCCCGGGGGCCGCCGGCCCGACGCTGCGGGACCTGCTCGCGCACCGCGGCGGTGTCGAGGACCCGCCCGGCGCCTTCGAGCCGACCGCGGGCCCGGCGCCCGCCACCGCGGACGTCGTCGCCGGGCGCACGGCCGCGCACCCCGGCCCCGTCCGCGTGACCGCCGCGCCCGGCACCGCGTTCGCGTACTCCGACGCCGGGTACTGCCTCGTCGAGCTCGCGGTCGAGGCGGCCACGGGCGACGCGTTCGCCGAGGTGGTGCACCGCGAGGTCGCCCGGCCGCTCGGCCTGAACGCCACGGCCGTGTGGGCCGGGGAGGTCCCGCCACCGGGGGCGGCGCGCGGTGACGCCGTCGCGCGGATCGCCGCCTCCGCCGCCGCCGGGCACCGACCCGACGGCACGCGCGTGCCGGGCGGGCGGGTGCACTACGCGGGCCTGGCGGCCTCGAGCCTGTGGTCCACCCCCGAGGAGACCGGCGTCCTGCTCGCCGACCTCGTGCGGTGCTGGTCCGGCTCCGGCGAGGGCGTGCTG
Source organism: Cellulomonas olei (assembly GCF_039548315.1). Classification (NCBI taxonomy): domain Bacteria; kingdom Bacillati; phylum Actinomycetota; class Actinomycetes; order Micrococcales; family Cellulomonadaceae; genus Cellulomonas; species Cellulomonas olei. Next base: position 36,929 of record NZ_JBCLVN010000034.1, on the reverse strand, counting down.
CTGGGCGGCGACGCGGCCGCGCCGATGCTGGACGACGCCGGCGAGTTGGGCGTGGGCCGCGGGGTGTTCGTGCTCGGGTCGGCCGAGCGGCCGTGCGTCATGACCCAGGGGTGGGGCGACGGGTTCCAGTGCCAGCTGCGCGGGTACCCGGCGGCCGGCGGCGGGATCGCGGTGCTCGTCGACCAGGATCCGGGCGAGCCGCAGGCCCGGTCGGTGGTGGGGCGGACGATCGCGGGGCTCGCCGCGCGCCGGGGGTGGGCCGCGGTGTGAGGGCGGAGGCGCCGGACCGCCTCAGGCCGTCGGTGCGAACAGGTCCACGGCGGTGCCGTCGGGGTCGTGCAGCACGGCGTAGCGCTGGCCCCACACCGCGTCCCACGGCGGCAGGTGCCCGGCGAAGCCGGCGTCCACCATCCGCGCGTAGGTGGCGTCGACCTCCGCGGCGTCGGCGCACGCGAACGCCAGCGCGACGCGGTGCCCGCCGGTCGGCGGCTCCCACCCGGGGTCGAAGGAGCGCACGACGTCCACGGTGTCCCAGGCCAGCCGGAGCCCGCCGACAGCGAGCTCGACGTGCGGCGCGGCGTCGGCCCCGGGCGGGACGTCGACGCCGAGGGCGCGGTAGAACGCGAGGGTGCGGGGGAGGTCGGCCGCGACGAGGCCGACGAGGTCCAGGCGAGGTGTCATGCCCCGACCGTAGGGCGGCGCCCGTCGCGCCGTCGTGGACGTTCCGGACACCCGGCGGCCGCGGACGTCGCCCGCGCGGTCGGGTGCGCGCGGCTGGGTCCTGCCACCCAGAAGCGGCCCTCGGCACGCCCGGGAATGCGCCTACCCTGCGGCCATGGCCGGACAGGTGACGCTCAGCGACGTGGCCCGCGAGGCCGGTGTGTCGCTCGCGACCGCGTCCCGGGCCCTGAACGGCAGCGCCAACCGCACCGTGGGGGCGGACCTCCGCGAGCGGGTGCTCGAGGCCGCGTCCCGCCTGCGCTACTCGCCCGACGGCATCGCGCAGGCCATGGCGAGGGGCCGGACGACGGCCCTCGGGCTGGTCGTGCCGGACATCGCCGACCCGGCCTGCGCCGAGCTCGCGTCGGGGGTCGTCGCCGCCGCGGAGGACGCCGGCCTGAGCGTGACCCTGACGTCGACCCGGCACGAGCCGGGCAGGGAGGCGGCTCTCGTCGCCCTCCTGGAGCGCCAGCGTGCGCGGGCGGTCGTGCTCGCCGGCGGGCGGCAGGCCGATCCCGCGGGGGAGCAGGCGGTGCGCGCCGCCGTGGACTCGTTCCGCGCGGTGGGCGGGGCGGTGGCGTCCGTCGGCCGCGCGACGTTCGGCGTGCCGACGGTGGTGGTCGGTGACCGGGAGGGGGCGTCCGACCTGGTGACGGCCCTGCACGGCCGGGGCTACCGCCGGTTCGCCGTGCTCGCCGGCCCGCAGACGCACACGCTCGCGGCGGACCGCAGCGCCGGCGCCGTCGCCGCGCTCGCCGCGCTGGGGTGCCCCCCGCCGGTGGTGGTCCGCGGGGCGTTCTCCCGCGACGGCGGCTACGAGGGGATGCGCCAGGTCGTCGAGGACCGGGCGGACGTGCAGGTGGTGCTCGCCGTCAGCGACGTGATGGCCGCGGGGGCGCTCGCCGCCGCGCGCGACGCCGGGCTGTCCGTGCCGGGCGACCTCGCGGTCGCGGGCTACGGCGACGTCGGTCTGCTGCGGGACGCGATGCCGGGGCTGACCACGGTCCGGCTGCCGCTCGCGGACATCGGGGCGTTGGCGGTCCGGCTGGCGCTCGAGCCGCCCGCAGCGGGCGAACCCGAGACGGTCCGCGTCACCGGCCAGGTCGTGCTGCGGGGGTCGACGCCCGGCGTGTGAGCGCGCGAGCGCCGGTGCGCCGGCGCGTCGGCTCAGCCGGGGGCGTCGGCGGCGTCTCCCGCCCCGGTGGTCGCCGCCGGCCAGGAGCCCGGCACGGCGCCGTCGGGCGCGGCGACGACACCCTGCGCGGGGGTGAGGGTCCGCCAGGTGCCCGACTGCTCGTCACGCTCCAGCAGGACGAGCAGCGTCCCGGCGGCCTCCAGCGGGTCGCCGTCCGGGTAGCGGCTCCCTCCCGTGCAGGTGAGCGGGGTCGACGCCACCTCGAGGACCTCCCCGGCGCGCGCACCGGAACCGGCGAGCACCGCCTCGACGCGGACCGTGTGCACGCTCGCGTCGGCACCGAACAGCTCCGCCGCCCCCGACGCAGGCGCCGGACCGGTCGTGCGGACCACGGCGTCCGCCTCGGCCACCGCGTCCGCCGGTGTCGGGAACCGCACCCAGTCGACGCACGTCTCGCTGCGGGTCGCGCCCGCCGCGCACCCCGCGGACGCCGCGAGGGCCACGGCGGTGAGCGCGGGCAGGACCCCGCGGGCGGCGGGGGTCCGGCGCGCCGGGGGCGGCCGGGTGCCGCGCTGGTCGGGGTGCACGGTGACCTCCCGTCGTCGCGGTGCCAGGTGCGGGTGCGCGGTGCCCGGTGCCGGTGCGCGGGCGCGTCGCGCACAGGGGCCTGGGCCCGTGCACCCCGTCTGTGTGCCCGGTCGTCGCGCCCTTGCACCGGTCGGCCGTCCGCGCCGCCCCGGCTGGTCGGGCCGGCGGCGCGGGTACCGTCGGACGGGTGAGCGAGCCGCCCCTGCACGTGAGCGTCGCCGGGGACGGTCCGGCGCTCGTGCTGCTGCACGGCAACGGCGAGGACGCCCGGTCGCTGGCGCCGGTGGCCGGGCGGCTCGCGGAGGACCACCGCGTCATCGCCCCCGACGCGCGGGCGCACGGCAGGTCGCCGCGCGGCACCGGGCCGCTGACGATCGCGCGCATGGCCGACGACGTGGCCGACGTGCTCGGCGGGCTGGGGGTCACCGGTCCGGTCGACGTCGTCGGCTACTCGGACGGCGGGAACGTCGCGCTGCTGCTCGCGCTGCGCCACCCGCGGCTCGTGCGCTCGCTCGTGCTGTACGGCGCGAACACGGAGCCGGCCGGCCTGTCGGCCCGCACGCGCGCCGAGGTGACGCTGACGTGGCTGGCGCAGCGGGCACGCGGGCTGGTGGACGCCCGGGCTCGCGCGCGGGCCGAGGTGACGGACCTCATGGTCCGCCAGCCGCGCATCCCCCTGCGGGCGCTGGCCCGGGTGGAGGTCCCGGTGCTGGTGGCGGCCGGCGAGCACGACGTCGTGCGGCACGCGCACACCGAGGCCGTCGTCGCGCACCTGCCGCGGGGCCGGGCGCTCGTCGTGGCCGGGGCCGGTCACGGGCTGCCGCTCGACGACCCGGCGGCGTTCACCGCCCTGGTGCGGGCGTTCCTCGCCGACCTCCCGGCCTGACCGCGCCGCCCCGGGCGGCCCTGCGGCTCTCGCCCGCGCTCCCGCGCGCCGCGACCCGTCGAGCGGCCACCAGGCGGGGGTCGTGCATGGGCACGCACCCCGGGTGCCGGCCTCTCGACGCGGCCCGGCGCGTCCGCGGGCAGGGAGCGGCGCGGGGGGAGGCAGGGTCAGGGTCAGGGTCGAGCGGGTCAGCGGCCAGGGGGTCAGGGGGTCAGCGCCGACAGCAGGTCCTGGACGTCCACGGGGCGTCCCGGCAGCGGGTCGCCCCCGGGTCGCAGCGCGGCGCGCAGCAGCGGTCCGCGCCGCTCGAGCATGGCCGCGTTGAGCACGTCCGGCAGCCCGGGCAGGGGGCGCAGGGCCGCGGCGAACATCAGCAGGATCTCGGGGACGCCGATGTCCGGTCGCACGAGCCCCAGCCGCTGCGCGGTGCCGACCACGGCGGCGGCGCCGGAGGCGGTGCGGGCGCGTTCCGCGACGAGCTCGGGGGTGAACAGGTCGGCGTCCCGGGACCGGGGGGCCAGGGCGGGCACCAGCATCGGCAGCCCCGACTCGAGCACGCCGGTGAGGAACGCGTCCCAGGCGGCCGCGGGGTCGTCGCCGGCGAGGTCGGCGTGGGCGGTGGCGACCAGCCCGCCGACGTGGGCGAGGCGGTCGGCGATCACGGCGCGCACCAGCGTCGCCCGGTCGGGGAAGTGCCGGTAGACGGTGCCGACGCCGACCCCGGCGGCGCGGGCGACGGCCTCCATGGGCACGTCGAGGCCGCGGGAGCCGTAGAGCGTGCGGGCGGCGTCGAGGATGCGCTGCCGGTTCCGTGCCGCGTCCGCCCTCACGTCGACACCCTAACCGCCATTAACCGGAATCGGAGGTTCCGCTTCAGTGCTACGGTGGGCGGGACGGGCGTCGCGGACGGCGCCCCCGACGCTCCCGGGAGGCGAGCATGCGCGCGATGATCCTCAAGGAGTTCCGGGAGCTGCGGCGCGACCGCCGGACGGTCGCGATGCTGGTGGTGCTGCCGCTGCTGCTGCTGACGATCTTCGGCTTCGCCGCGAACTTCACGGTCGACAGCCTCACCACGGTGGTCGTCGGGCCGCAGGCCGAGGCGACCGCGGACCGCGTCGCCGGGTCGCCGGCCGCCGGGACGCTCGACATCCGCTCGGTCCGCCCGTCCGAGGGGCGCGAGGACGCCGTCGACGCGCTCGCGGCCAACCGGTACGACCTCGCCGTCGTCACCGCCGCCGACGGGGACGTGCCCGAGGTGCTCATCGACGGCACGAACCTGTTCGCCGCGCAGGCCGCGAACGTCGTCGTCGCGCGGCTCGGCGACGCGGTGCGGCCGGAGGTGCTGTTCAACCCCGACCTCGAGACGTCGTGGGTGATGGTCCCCGCGCTGATCGGGCTGATCCTCACGTTCATCGGCACGATCATCACGAGCATCGGGCTGGTCAAGGAGCGGGCGGCCGGCACCCTGGAGCAGCTCGCCGTCATGCCGCTGCGGCCGGTGGACGTGATCGTCGGCAAGATCGCGCCGTACTTCCTGCTGGCGGCCCTCGACATGGCGGTGGTCACGGTGCTCGGGATGCTCATCTTCGGCGTGCCGTTCACCGGCAGCGTGCTGGTGTTCGTGCTGGCCGGAGCGGTCTTCCTGTTCGTGGTGCTCGGCCTCGGCGTGTTCATCTCGACGGTGTCGCAGAACGCCGGGCAGGCGATCCAGGCGGCGATCCTCGTGCTGCTCCCGCAGATCCTGCTGTCGGGGATCATCTTCCCGCTCGACGCGATGCCGCTGGGCGTCCGGTGGATCGGGTACTGCCTGCCGCTGACCTACTTCACCCAGGTCGCGCAGGGCGTGATGCTGCGCGACGCCGGGCTGGACTCGCTGTGGCTGCCCGTGGTGGTGCTGTCGGGCATGGCGGTGGCGGTGTTCGGCGCGGCGGTGTGGCGGTTCCGTGCGTCGATCACCCCCCGCCGACCGCGTGGCGCGGGTGACGGCGCTCCCGGTGCCGTCACCGAGGTCGCGGCGGTGGCCCGGTGACCGGCTACGGCGTCGAGCGTCTGACGGTCCACCGCGGCGGGCGCGCCGCCCTGGCGGACGTCACGCTCCCGGTGCCGGAGGGCGAGGTCACCGCCGTCGTCGGCGGTGACGGCGCGGGCAAGACGACGCTGGCCCGGGTGCTGGTGGGCCGGGAGGTGCCCGTCTCGGGCAGGGTGCGGCGCGCCGACCGGAGGCGCACCGGGTTCCTGCCGGCGACGTCCGGGGTGTGGGGCGACCTGAGCGTCGCCGAGAACGTCGAGCTGGTCGCGCGGGCGTACGGCCTCGACGCCGCGACCGCCCGGGCCCGCGCCGAGGAGCTGCTCACCGCCGCGGCGCTCGCCGACGTGCCCGACCGGCTCGGCCGGCAGCTGTCCGGGGGGATGCGGCAGAAGCTCGGGTTCTGCCTGGCGATGCTGCACCGGCCGGACCTCGTGGTGCTCGACGAGCCGTCGACCGGCGTGGACCCGGTCAGCCGCGTCGAGCTCTGGCGGCTGCTGTCCACCGCGGCGGCCGGCGGTACCGCGGTGCTCGTCACCACGACCTACCTGGACGAGGCGGAGCGGGCCGCGTCGGTGCTGGTGCTCGACCGCGGGGCGGAGGTGTACCGGGGGGACCCGGCGCTGGCGGCCGGCCAGGTCCGCGGCTCGGTGCTGGTCGGACCCGCGAGGCGGGCGCCGTCCGCCACCGGGCCGCGCGGCGAGGTCGCGGCGTGGCGGCGCGGGCGTGCGCGCCACGCGCTCGTGCCCGCGGGCGTCGGCGGTCCGCCGGCCGACCTGGAGGACGCCGTGATCGCCCTGACGCTCGAACGCCGGGGCCCGTCGGAGCCTCCGACGGTGACGGACGGCGCCGCTCCGGTCGACGTCGCCGCGGGGAGCCCCGCCCCGGCCGTCGACGCCGCCCACGTCGTGACCGCGTTCGGCGGCCTGCGGGCGGTCGACGACGTCTCCCTGACGGTCCGCCCGGGGGAGGTGGTCGGCCTGCTGGGGGCGAACGGTGCAGGCAAGACGACCCTGATCCGCACGGTGCTGGGTCTGCTCGCGCCGACGTCCGGCTCGGTCCGGGTGCTGGGCGGCGCCCCGTCGCGGGCGGTCCGGCGCCGGATCGGGTACGTCCCGCAGGGGCTCGGGCTGGCGGCGGACCTCACGGTCGCGGAGAACCTCGCGTTCGTCGCCGCCGCGTACGGGTCGCGGGACGTCCCGGACCTGCCGGCGGACCTCGTCGCGGTCGCGGACCGTCTGGTCGGGGGTCTGAGCCTCGGCCTGCAGCGCCGGCTCGCGTTCGCGGCCGCGCTGGCGCACCGCCCCGAGCTGCTGGTGCTCGACGAGCCGACGTCGGGCGTCGACCCGCTGGCGCGCGCGGCGCTGTGGGACACCGTCCGTGCGCAGGCCGAGGCGGGCGTGGCGGTGCTGGTGACGACGCACTACATGCAGGAGGCCGAGCAGTGCGACGCCCTCGTGCTGATGGCGCACGGGCGGCGGGTGGCGTCCGGGACCCTGCCGGACGTCCTCGACGGGTCGACGGCGGTCGAGGTCGTCGGGGCCGGCTGGCAGGCCGCGTTCGCCGCGCTCGGCGCCGCGGGGCTCCCCGTCACGGTCGCGGGCCGGTCGGTGCGGGTCGCGGGCGCGGAGCCCGGTGCGGTGGAGCGCGTGCTCGCGTCCGCGGGCGTCACCGGCCGGGTCCGGTCGGTGCCCGCGCGCCTGGAGGAGGTGCTGGTCCTCGCCGACGGCCGGGCGTGACGCGGACCGGCCGCCGCGCTCAGCGGAACGCGCCGACGGCCTCCGGGAACGCCTCCGCGAGCTCGCGGGTCTCCGGGTGCTGCGGGTCGGACAGCAGGGTGCGCAGCGGCCCGCTCTCCGCGATCCGGCCCTCGGCGAGCACGTGCACCGTGCCCGCCAGCCGGTCGACCATCCGCAGGTCGTGGGAGACGACGAGCAGCCCGACACCCGCCTCGGCCAGCCCGGCGAGCTGGTCGGCGACCGCGTCGCGCAGCGCGGGGTCGAGCGCCGTCGCGGGCTCGTCGAGCACGAGGACCTCGGGTCGGGTGGCGAGCGCGTCGGCGAGCGCGACGCGCTGCTTCTCCCCGCCCGACAGGGAGTGGAGCGTGCGGTCGAGGTAGCGCGGCTCGAGGCCGACCCGCGCCAGGACGTCGGCCGGCTCCTGGCCGGTGGCCCGCCCGGCCTTGCGGGCGTCGTCGAGCGTGCTCTTCAGCACCCGCTGGACGGTGGAGCGGGAGTCGACGCCGACCAGGCCCTCCTGGTGGACCGCACGGACCAGGGCGCGGAAGCCCTTGGCCTCCTTGCGGGACATCTTCGCGACCGGCCGGCCGCCGTACGTCGCGCGCCCCTGCGTGGCCTTGTGCCGGCCGAGCAGCACCTGGACGAGCGTGGACTTGCCGGCCCCGGAGCGGCCGATCAGGCCGACCGTCTCCCCGGGAGCCACCGACAGGGTCGCGCCCGCCAGGACGGGGGCGCCGCCGTAGCCGGCCCAGACGTCGTGCGCGGCGAGCGTGGCGGGGCCGGTCATGGGGCCACCACCTCCGCCCGGTGCGTGCCGGTGGCGTGCTGGTGCGGCGTTCCCACGGTGTGTCCCTTCGAGCGGTGTCCGGTCCGTCCAACGGCCGAGCCCCCCGCGTAGTTTCCGCGAGGGGCTCGGCCGGGATCAAGCCGGGGTCACGTGCGCGCCGTGCCGCGGCTGCGCGCCGGCGGCAGGTCCTCCATGTCCTCGAGCTCGACGCCCTTGGTCTCGGGCACCTTGCCGAGCACGAACACGAACGACAGCCCCGCGAACACCGCGTACATCAGGTACGGCCCGGTCGCCCCGAACGTGTCGAGCAGCGGCGGGAACGTCACGGTGATGAGGAAGTTCGCGATCCACTGCGCGGCGGCCGCGACGCCGAGGGCCGCCGCGCGGATGCGGTTGGGGAACATCTCCCCGAGCAGCACCCAGACCAGCGGTCCCCACGACGCCCCGAAGAACACGACGAACGCGTTCGCGGCGACGAGCGCGACCGGCCCCCACGGCGAGGGCAGCGACACGTCCTCGCCGGAGCCCGACGCCTGGGTGAACGCCAGCGCCATCACGGCGAGCGCCACGGTCATGCCGGCGGACCCGGTGAGCAGGATGGGCCGGCGGCCGATCTTGTCGATCAGCGCGATCGCGATGAACGTCACCGCCACGTTCGTGACCGACGTGATGGTGGAGACGAGGAACGACTGGCTCTCGTCGAACCCGACGGCCTGCCACAGCGTCGTCGAGTAGTAGAAGATCACGTTGATCCCGACGAACTGCTGGAACACCGACAGCAGGATGCCGACCCACACCACCGGCAGCAGCCCGAACCGCGGGCCGCGGAGCGTCGCCTGCGCCTCGAGCTGCTTGTCCTTCTCGATCGTCTTCTCGATCTGGTCCACGCGCTCGCCGGCGTCCTCGTCCGGGCCGAGCACGGACTGCAGCACGGCGACCGCCTCGTCGCGCCGGCCCTGGGCCACCAGGTACCGCGGCGACTCGGGGATGCGCAGGGCGAGGATGCCGTACACCGCGGCGGGGACCACGGCCACGAGGAACATCCAGCGCCACGCCTCCCACCCGAGCCACAGCACCTCGGACGCTCCGCCTGCGGCCTCCTGCAGCAGCTGGTCGGACAGCAGCGCGGAGAAGATGCCGATCGTGATCGCGAGCTGCTGCAGCGAGCCGAGCCGGCCGCGCAGCGCCGCGGGGGCGATCTCGGCGATGTAGGCGGGGGCGATCACCGAGGCGATGCCGATGCCGATGCCGGCCATGACCCGCCACAGGATGAGGTCCCAGACGCTCCAGGCGATCGCCGACAGGATCGACGAGACGAAGAACAGCACCGCGCCGAGCACCATCACGCGGGTGCGGCCCCAGCGGTCCGCGAGCTTGCCGCCGGCCCACGCGCCGAACGCGCAGCCCAGCAGCGCGACGGCCACCGCGAAGCCGGTGAGGGTGGAACCGAGGTCGAACTGCCCCTGGATCGCGTCGACGGCGCCGTTGATGACGGACGAGTCGAAGCCGAACAGGAACCCGCCGACCGCGGCGGCGACCGCCAGGCCGATCGCCTTGTTGTGCGACGGGTGCCGGCCCGCCGACGGGACGTGTGACTGCGCCATGACGCTCTCCTTGCTCCACGGTGACGCCCCCGGGCCGCGGGGGCGGCGCAGGGCCATCCCACCTTTCACCTGTCCGCCGCATCTCGCATGCGGAAGCACGGGGGCCCCTCGCCACGGGCGGCCGGCGCGGGGCGGACAGGCGCGCAGGCGCGGGCAGGGCCGACAATCGAGGGGTGACGTCCGACTCCGGCGGGCCCCGCCCGCGCTTCCGACGGCCCGCGATGCTCGACCCGCGGGCGGCTGACGCCCTGCCCGGCGACCTCGACCCCGCCCTGCGCTCGGAGGTCGCGCACACCACCGCGTCCGCGATCGTGCACCGCGGGCGGTCCGGCGGCGACGACCCCGCGCTGGTCGAGCGGCTGGTGCGGCTCGTCGAGCACGAGGGCCTGGACGCTGTCGCCGCGCTGTGGTCCGACAGCCCGGCGACGACGCTGCCCGGCACGCTGTGGCGGCTGTACGTGCTGCGCGAGTGGGTGCGGCGGGACCCGCAGACCATCGCGGACCGGTACCGGCAGGGCCTGCACGCGGCACCGGTGCACCACGTCGTCGCCGGCGTGCCGAGCCCGCCCGGGCCGGACGAGGTCCGCGAGGTGCTCGACGCGGTGCTGTCGGGACTGTGGACCGGCGACCTGGACGTGGCGCTCGAGCGCGGGGCCGCGTTCTGCCGGGTGCTGGGCACCGGGGCGGCGTTCGACGCCGACCACCTGGACCTCGCCGCGGACGACTCGTCCGCCCGGCTGACGCGCAGCGCCGGGTCGCTGGTGCGGACCGCCGAGGAGCTCGAGCACGCGGCCGAGCTGTGGCGCGCCGGGGCGCTGGAGTGACGTGCCGTCCTCTCCTCACAACACCGCCGGGACGGCCCGCATGCCGTGGGATTCCTCACCCCGTCCAGCCCGCGACGCGCCTGCGGGCGACGCGTACAGTGGTTCGCGACGCCGGGCCGCGGTAGCCCCGGGCTCCAACACCAGCCGCTCCGAGCGGCCTCGCGCCGAGAGGCGCTCCCGGTCCGGCGTCCTCATCCTCCGTGGCGCACGTCGACGTGTGACCTCGGTCCCGGACCGGGCCCGGACGTGACGAGCGCGACACCCGGGACTCCGTGCGCGTTCACCCTGCGTTCACCTTCGGGGTTGTGAGTTCACCCCACGGCTGCCCTAGCCTGTGCCTGACAAGAGCCCTCTTCCCCGGAGCCTCCCGTGCGCCTGCGCCTCACCCCGCGCGACACCTCGTTCTTCGACCTCCTCGCCGCATCGGCGGCGCACCTCGTGACCGGCGCGAACCTGCTGGCCGAGCTGCTCGGGGCGGACCGCCCCGCCCGCAAGGCGCTCGCCAAGCAGCTGAACGAGGTGGAGCACCTGGCGGACGAGGCCACCCACTCGATCATGCGGCGGCTCAACCAGACCTTCGTCACGCCGTTCGACCGCGACGACATCTACGGCCTGGCGTCCGCGCTGGACGACTGCATGGACTACATGGAGGAGGCCGCCGACCTCATCGTCCTGTACAAGCTGGACGCCCTGCCGAACCGCGTCGCGGACCAGGTCCAGGTGCTGCAGCGCGCCGCCGAGCTGACCGCGGAGGCGATGCCGCGGCTGCGCTCGATGGACTCGCTGTCGGAGTACTGGGTCGAGGTCAACCGGCTCGAGAACCAGGCCGACAAGTCGCACCGCAAGCTGCTCGCCCAGATGTTCGACGAGATCACCGACCCGATCCTCCTGATGAAGCTCAAGGAGGTCGTGGAGAAGCTCGAGGACGCGGCGGACGCGTTCGAGAAGGTCGCGAACATGGTCGAGACCATCGCGCTCAAGGAGTCCTGAGCCCCGGTGGAACTCGCGCTCGTCGTGGTCGTCGTCGCCCTGGCGCTCGGCTTCGACTACACCAACGGCTTCCACGACGCCGCGAACGCCATCGCGACGTCCGTGTCCACCCGCGCGCTGACGCCGCGCGCCGCCCTGCTCATGGCCGCGGCCATGAACTTCACGGGGGCGCTGCTCGGCACCGAGGTGGCGGAGACCATCGCCACGTCGATCGTCGACCTGCGGGACGCGTCGTCGCACCAGGCGCTCGTCGTCGTGCTGTGCGCGCTCGTCGGCGCGATCGTGTGGAACCTCATCACGTGGTGGTTCGGCCTGCCCTCGTCGTCGACGCACGCCCTCATCGGCGGCCTCGTCGGGGCGGGCCTCGCCGGCGGGCTGGCGATCTACGGCTCCGCGATCGTCGAGAAGGTCGTCCTGCCGATGATCTTCTCGCCGCTGATCGGATTCGGCCTGGCGTTCCTCGTGATGGTCGGCGTGCTGTGGCTCGTGCGGAGCTCCTCGCCGTCCCGGACCACCCGCCGGTTCCGCCTCGCGCAGACGGCGTCCGCCGCGGCGATGGCGCTCGGGCACGGCCTGCAGGACGCGCAGAAGACGATGGGCGTCATCTTCATGGCGCTGCTCACCGTCGGCTGGGCGGACCCCGAGGGCGGCATCCCGCTGTGGGTGAAGCTCGCGGCGGCCGCGGCCATCTCGCTGGGCACGTACTCGGGCGGCTGGCGCATCATGCGCACCCTGGGGCGCAAGATCATCGAGCTGGACCCGGCGCGCGGCTTCGTCGCCGAGTCGGTGTCCGCCGTCGTGCTGTACGTCAACGCGTTCGCGCTGCACGCGCCGGTCTCGACCACCCACACGATCACCTCGGCGATCATGGGCGTCGGCGCCACCAAGCGGCTGTCCGCGGTGCGCTGGGGTGTCGCGAAGAACATCGGCGTCGCGTGGGTGCTCACGATCCCGGCGGCCGCCGGCGTCGCGGCGCTCGTCTACCTGGCGATGAGCCCCTTCCTGAACTGACCGCGACCCGGCCCCGGACGCGGGCCCGGTCACGCGGGGCCGCTCAGCCGCGGCTGAGCGGGGTGAGGACCTCGACCGCCTCGACGCGGGGCCTGCCGCCGGCGTCGGAGACGTGGCAGACCAGCACCTGGCCGGGACGCAGGTAGGGGTCCTCGGCGGGCAGGGCGGCCGCCGCCCGCGACCGCGCGTGCGCGGAGACCACGCCCAGCACGGTCGGCAGCACCGGGCGGTGCGTGCAGACGGCGACGTCCGTGGCCGACCGCAGCAGCGCGGCCACCAGGTCGGCGGTCTTCTCGGGGGACTGCTCGTGCTGCGCCTCGGTCAGCGGCTCGTCCTCCGCCGGCGTCAGCCCCGCGGCGGCGGCGTACGGGCCGACGGTGCTGCGGCAGCGCGCCCAGGGGCTGGTCACGACCTCCGCGACCCCGAACGCCGAGAGCACCGGGACGAGCGCCCCGGCCTGCCGGCGACCGGCGTCGGTCAGCGGCCGCGTCGCCTCCTTCCGGCCCCAGGACGCGCGGCTGCGGGCGCGGCCGTGCCGGACGACCACGAGCGCCCGGGTGTCGAGCCGGCCGCGGGCGTGCTCCGCCACCAGGGCGTCGAGGGGGATCCGGTCGTCGTCGCGGGTGAGGCGCCGGCGCGCGACCTCGGCGTCGACCCACCGCACGCGGTCGATCTCGTCGGCCGAGGCGTGCTCCGCCGGCGGGCGGGCGTGCACCGCCGGGCGGTCCGGGCGGCCGGCGACCTGCGCGGACCAGTAGTGCACGCGCTTGCGGCGGCCGTCGGACAACGGGTACTCCAGGCCGGGCAGGGGGCGGCCGAGCACGATCTCGAGCCCCGCCTCCTCCTCGACCTCGCGGACCGCTGCCGTCGTGACGTGCTCGCCCGGCTCGAGCTTGCCCTTCGGCCAGGACCAGTCCTTGTACCGGGGACGGTGCACGAGCACGACCTGCAGGCGCCCCTGCCGCACGCGCCACACCAGGGCGCCCGCGGCCTCGACGACCGGGACCGCCCTCACGGGGCCGTCCTCATCGGGCGCCGCCCAGGCGCCGGCGCTGCCGGTAGATCAGCACCGACTGCAGGTCCCGCAGCGGGCCGTCCTCCCCGGTGGCGTGCCGGGTCCACACGCCGTCCGGGCCGAGGTGCCACGACGACGTGCCGTCGTCCATCGACTCGTCCAGCAGGTCCACGAGCTCCGCGATCTGGTCGGGGTCGGCCAGGCGGACGAGCGCCTCGACGCGGCGGTCCAGGTTGCGGTGCATGAGGTCCGCCGAGCCGATGTAGACCTCCGGCCCGGGCAGCCGGTCGCCGCCGGCGTCCCGGCCGGCGTCCGCGACCTCCGGCGTCACCCCGTCGTCCGCGGCGAACGCGAACACCCGGGCGTGCTCCAGGAACCGGCCGAGGATCGAGCGGACCCGCACCGTCTCGGACAGGCCGGGGACGCCCGGGCGCAGCGCGCAGATGCCGCGCACGCACAGGTCGACGGGCACGCCCGCCTGGGACGCGCGGTACAGGGCGTCGATGGTCTCCTCGTCGACCATCGAGTTCACCTTGATCTTGATCCAGGCCGGCCGTCCCTCACGCGCCGCGCGCGCCTCCCGGTCGATGCGCTCGACCAGCCCGGACCGCACCGAGCGCGGCGCGACCAGCAGCCGGTGGAACCGGGACTTCGGCGCGTACCCGGACAGCTGGTTGAACAGGCGCGTGAGGTCCTGCCCGACGTCCGGGTCGCACGTCAGCAGCCCGAGGTCCGTGTAGATGCGGGCGGTCTTCGGGTTGTAGTTGCCGGTGCCGACGTGGCAGTACCGGCGCAGCCCGTCGGACTCCTGGCGCACCACCAGGGACAGCTTCGCGTGCGTCTTGAGGCCGACGATGCCGTAGACCACGTGCACGCCGGCCTGCTCGAGCTTGCGCGCCCACTCGATGTTCGCCTGCTCGTCGAACCGGGCCTTGATCTCCACCAGGGCGAGCACCTGCTTGCCGGCCTCGGCGGCGTCGATCAGCGCGTCGACGATCGGGGAGTCGCCGGACGTCCGGTACAGGGTCTGCTTGATCGCGAGGACCTTCGGGTCGGCCGCGGCCTGCTCGAGGAACGTCTGCACGGACGTCGAGAACGAGTCGTACGGGTGGTGCAGCAGGATGTCGCGCGCCCGGATCGCGGCGAAGACGTCCGTCGGCGTCGCGCTCTCCACCTCGGCCAGGAACCGGTGCGTGGTCGGCACGAACCGCGGGTACTGCAGGTCCGCGCGGTCCAGGTCGGCGATGAGGTTGAGGCCGGTGTGGTCGAGCGGCGCCGGCAGCTCGTACACCTCCTCCTCGGCCACGCCGAGCTCGCGCACGAGCAGCTGGCGGATGCGCGGGCTGATGGTGTCGGCGATCTCCAGGCGCACCGGCGGGCCGAACCGGCGCCGCAGCAGCTCCTTCTCCATCGCCTGGAGCAGGTTCTCGGCGTCGTCCTCCTCCACCTCCACGTCCTCGTTGCGGGTGACGCGGAACGTGTGGTGCTCCCGCACCTCCATGCCGGGGAACAGCTGGTCCAGGTGCTGGGAGATCACGTCCTCGACCGGCACGAACGACATCGGCCCGCGGTCGGTCGGCGCCTGCGACGGGGCGGCGCTCGGGCGGCCCCGGGCGTCGACCGCGATGTACCGGGGCAGCAGCGGCGGCACCTTGACGCGGGCGAAGTGCTCCTTGCCGGTCGTCGGGTTCACCACGACGACGGCCAGGTTCAGCGACAGGCCCGAGATGTACGGGAACGGGTGGGCCGGGTCGACCGCCAGCGGGGTCAGCACCGGGAAGATCTGCTTGCGGAAGAACTTGCGCAGCCGGTCCTGCTCCGCCTCCCCGAGCTCGTCCCAGCGGACCAGCGTGATGCCCTGCTGCGCGAGCTCCGGCTGCACCTGCTCGGCGAACACCCGCGCGTGCCGGGCGGACAGGTCGTGCGCGCGCACGCTGATCGCCTCGAGCACCTGCCGGGGGCTGAGGCCCGACGCCGCGGTGACGGCCAGGCCGGTCGCGATGCGGCGCTTCAGGCCCGCGACGCGCACCATGAAGAACTCGTCGAGGTTCGACGCGAAGATCGCCAGGTACCGCACGCGCTCCAGCAGCGGCTGCGTCGCGTCCTCGGCGAGCTGCAGCACTCGCTCGTTGAACGCCAGCCACGACACCTCGCGGTCCAGGAACCGGTCGACGGGCAGCGGCGGCAGCTCGGCGGCGTCCGTCGCCGGGGCGCTCGACAGCGGCGCGATGTGCTCGGCGATGTGCGCGGCCAGCTCCGGCGCCAGCGGGCGCGTCCGCGTGGTCGGCGCGGAGGTCGCCGGGGCGGGGGCCGTGGCGGGCTTGCCGTCCTGCTCGGCGGTGCGGCGCGTCGTCCCGCGCGCGCGGGAGGTGCTCGCGCGGGCCGGGCGCGCACCGCCGGCGGACGTGCTCGCGCCGGCGGAGGCGCGGGCGGTCGCCGTCGTCGCGGCCGAGGTGCGGCGGCCCTTCGGGGTCCCGTCGGAGGCGGAGGCGTCGGTCATCTCCACATGGTGGCACGCGGGGTTGAACAGCACGCGGCGGCTGGGAGTCCGTTTCCGCGCGCCCGCGCCGGGACCGACAGGCCCCGGCGCGGGCGGGCGTCGTCAGCGCGACTTGTCGGTCGTCAGCGCGAGCCCGCGGGCGGCCGCGACCTCGGCCGCCAGGGCCTCGGCGCGGTCGGCCGCCATGCCCGAGGAGTCCGAGCCGAGCTGCTGGCGCAGCGGTCCGTCGGCGCGGGCGGCGACCTCCGCGATGGCGGCGGCACCCTTCACCGGGTCGCCGGGCTGCGTGCCCGGCATCGCGCGGTGCTGCTCGACCATCGCCGCGATGCCCGGGTAGGCGCCGCTCGTGCCCGTGGAGACCTCCAGCGAGCTCTCGCGCAGGAAGTCCGTGTCGAAGTAGCCGGGCTCGACGATCGTCACGCGGATGCCGTGGTCCGCCACCTCGCCGGCGAGCGACTCCGTCAGCCCCTCGACCGCGAACTTGGCGGCGCAGTACAGCCCCCAGCCCGGGAAGGCCAGCAGACCCAGGATCGACGACACGGTGATGACGTGCCCGGACCCGGCGGCACGCATGACCGGCAGCACCTCCCGCAGGACGTTCCACGTCCCGGCGACCTGGACGTCGAGCATGCGGCGGACGTCCGCCTCGCTCGTGTCCTCGACCGCGCCCAGGTAGCCGTAGCCCGCGTTGTTGACCACGACGTCGACGCCGCCGAACCGCGCGGTCGTCCGCGCGACGGACTCGCGCACCGATGCCGGGTCGGTGAGGTCGACCTCGAGCGGCAGCAGGTCGGCGGTCGGGGCGTCGCCGAGGGCGGCGAGCAGCCGCGCGGGGGAGCGGGTCGTGGCCGCGACGCGGTCGCCCCGCTCGAGGAGGTGCCGGACCAGGGCGAGTCCCAGCCCGCGGGACGTGCCGGTGACGAACCAGGTGGCCGGGCGGTCGGTGGGATAGGTCATGGGAGTTCCTCTCTCGTCGGTGCCTCCAGCCTCGGCCGGGCGGCAGGCCCGTGGGGCCGCACCACCGGCCCGCCGCGGACCAGGACTCCCGTGACCAGGACGCGCAGACCCAGGCGCGACCGCCGCCTCGTGCGCGAGGATCGGGCGGTGACCGACGTCAACCGGGACCTCGCCGACTTCCTGCGCCGTGCGCGCAGCCAGGTCGACCCGGCGCGGACGGGGCTCCCGCCGGACGACCGCGTGCGCCGAGTCCCGGGCCTGCGCCGCGAGGAGGTCGCCGCGCTCGCCCGGGTCTCCACCGACTACTACACGCGGCTCGAGCAGGGCCGCAGGATCGTCCCGTCCGCCGGGGTCGTCGCGGCCATCGCGTCCGCCCTCCAGCTCGACGAGGCCGGCCGTGCACACCTGGAGCACCTCGTCGGCGGGTCCCCCCGCCCGTCCCGGCGCCCCGTCCACGCGCAGCGCGCACGCCAGGGCCTGCACCAGCTGCTCGACGCGCTGGACGGCGTCCCGGCGCTGCTGCTCGGCCGCCGCACGGACGTGCTCGCGGCCAACCGGCTCGCCCGGGCGCTGCTCGCCGACTTCGACGCGATGCCGGCGCGCGACCGCAACTACGCGCGGTGGATGTTCCTCGACCCGGCGGCGCGCGAGCGCCTCGTCGACTGGGACGCGCAGGCCCGCACCGTCGTGGAGAACCTCCGGCTCGAGGCCGGCCGCGACCCCGACGACCCGGCCACGCAGGCGCTGGTCGGTGCGCTCGCCGCGGCCAGCCCGGAGTTCGCCCGGTGGTGGGAGGAGCACCGGGTCCACCAGCGGACCTTCGGCGACAAGCGGTTCCGGCACCCCGTGGCCGGCGACCTCACGCTGCAGTACGAGACGCTCACCACGCCGGGCGACCCGGACCAGGTGCTGTTCCTGTTCACCGCCGAACCGGGGTCGCCGTCGCGGCAGGCGCTCGACCTGCTCACGAGCTGGACGCTCGACGGGGCCCGCCACCGCCCCGGCTGATGCGGGGCGGGCGACCGCTGCCCGCACCCGGGAGGTCAGGCCCCGTACACCACGTCCACCGCGGACCGCTCGAACCCCGCGGCGCGGTAGACCCGGATCGCCGCGTGGTTGTCGCCCTCGGTGTAGAGCACCACGCGCCGCACGCCGCGCCCGGCGAGGTGGGCGAGCATCCGCGCCGTCAGCGCCGGGCCGAGGCGCTGGCCCTGCGCGTCCGGGTCGACGCCGAGCGCGTAGACCTCGCCCTCGTCGGGGTCGGCGACCTTGGTCCAGCCGAAGGCCAGCAGCCGGTCGCCGCCGACCGCGAGCAGGAACCCGGCCGGGTCGAACCACGGCTCGGCCTCGCGGTCCTCCAGGTCGGCGCGCGTGAGGCGTCCCTGCTCGGGGTGCGCGGCGAAGGCGCGGGCGTTCACCGCGACCCACGCGTCCTCGTCGCGGCCGGGCTCGAACGCGCGCACGGTGACGCCGTCGGGCAGCGGCGGGGCGTCCGGCACGACGACCGGGTCGAGCGCCATCTGCCACAGCTCCCGGACCACGGGCAGCCCGCGGGCGGCCGCGAGGGCGCGCGCGGCGGGCAGGTCGCCGTGCGCCCACACCGCGACGCCGTCGCCGCCGTGCTCGCGGACCAGCGCGCCGGCGGTGTCGAGCAGCGCCGAGCCCGTCCCGCGCCGGCGGTGCGCCGGGCGGACGACCACCTCGGCCGTGGCGAGCGCCGGGTCGCGCAGGTCCACCTGGGCGTAGCCGGTCGTCGTCCCGTCCGGGGCTGCCGCGACGAGGTGCTGCACGCCCGGCCCGCCGCCGGTCAGCCACAGCAGCGGCTGCTCGGACAGGGGCGGCACGCCGTCGGTCCTGGCCGCGGCCGCGGCGAGGTCGCGCACGGCGCGGGCGCCGTCGGCGTCGAGGGCTCCGGAGGTCACGGTGATCGGGTCGGGCACGTCCCCATCCCACCACCCCGCGCCGGCGCCTGCGCGGTCCCCGGGGGGAACGTCCCCGGGGCCCCGGGCGTTGGACCTCGTGTGCCTGACGTGACCCCGACCGACGCCGTCGCGGACGTCGTGGTCGTCGGCGCGGGCCAGGCGGGGCTCGCGGTGGCCGCGCACCTCGCGCGCTCCGGGTTCGTCCCCGCCGGCACGTCCGGGGGCCCGACCTACGTGGTGCTGGACGCGGCGCCCGGCCCGGGCGGGGCGTGGCGCGAGCGGTGGCCGGGCCTGACGATGCGGACGGTCAACGGCGTCTACGAGCTGCCCGGGCGCGCGCTGCCCGACTTCCCCGCCGACGAGCCGGCGTCCGCGGCGCTGACCCGGTACTTCGGCGACTACGAGCAGGAGCTGGGGCTCGCGGTGCGGCGACCCGTGCAGGTGCGCGCGGTCCGCGACGACGGCGGGCTGCTCGCGGTCGAGACCGTCGAGCGGCCCGGCGCGGGCGACCCGGACGCCGCCCCCCGAACCGTCCCGGCCACCCCGGCCGCCCCCGCCACCCGGTCCGGGACCCCGGCGCGCGGCACGACGCCGGACGCGCCGCCCGACCCCGACGACGGCCTGGGCTGCGGGGTCGGCGCGGCGCGCGCTGTCCCCGGGCCGGCGCCGGCCCTCGACCTGCCCCCCGACCTCGAGGCGCCCGTGCCCGCCCGCCGCCGCACCGTCCGCACCTGGCACGCCCGGGCCCTGGTCAACGCCACCGGCACCTGGACACGGCCGTTCTGGCCGTCCTACCCGGGCCGGGACGTGTTCGCGGGCACCCAGCTCCACACGCACGACTACCGCACGCCGGAGGAGCTCGCGGGGCGGCGGGTGCTCGTGGTGGGCGGCGGCATCTCCGCGGTGCAGCACCTGCTGGCGATCCACCCGCACGCCGCGTCGACGACCTGGGTCACGCGCCGTCCGCCGGACTGGCGGGACGAGGGGTTCTCCCCGGAACTGGGCCGCGCCGCCGTGGCGCGGGTGGAGGAGCGGACCCGCGCCGGGCTGCCGCCGGGGAGCATCGTCTCCGCGACCGGCCTGCCCCTGACGCCGGAGTACCGCGCGGGCATCGCGGCCGGGGTGCTGCGCGCCCGGCCGGTGTTCACGCGCCTGGTGGCGGACGGCGCCGTGTGGGACGACGCGACCGCCCGCGGTCCGCTCGCCGCGGGCTGGGTCTCCGGCCCGGTGCACGAGACCGCCGACGTCGTGCTGTGGGCCACCGGCTTCCGGCCCGCGCTGGACCACCTGCGCCCGCTGGGGCTGCGGAACGCCGAGGGCGGCATCGTGGTGGACGGCACCCAGGTGGTGGCGGACCCGCGGGTGCAGCTCGTCGGCTACGGCCCGAGCGCGAGCACGGTCGGGGCGAACCGCGCCGGGCGGGAGGCGGTCCGGCGCGTGCGCGCGCTGCTCGGGGTCTGACCGGCCCCGGGCCGGCTCCATCGGGCCGGCCGCACCGGTCCGGCCGCACCGGTCCGACCGCACTGCGCCCCGCGTCGCCCCGTCGCCTCACCCCGCCGTCGCGGCCCCCTCCCGCACGAGCCGCGCCAGCGCCGCGGCGGCCGCCCCGGGCCGACGGTCCGCCGGGGTCGCGAGCGAGAGCGGCCACCGCAGGTCCGCGCCGCCCACCTCGCGCGTGACCACCCCGTCGGAGGCTCCCACGGCGAACCGCGGCAGCAGCGCGACGCCCAGCCCGTGACGCACGTACGCCGCGGCGGTGCCGATGTCCGCGATCTCGATCGTCACGCGCCGGCCGACGCCCGCCCCGGCGAGGGCCGCGTCGGCGACCGCGCGGTTGCCGTAGCCCTCCGGCGAGTCGATGAAGTCCAGCCCGTCGAGCCGCCGCACGTCCACGGGTCCCGCGTCGCCACCCGCCAGCGCGTGCCCCCGGGGCAGGACGAGGACCATGGGCGCCGACGCCAGCTCCGTGAGCCGCACCCCGGCGGGCAGCGGCCCGGGTGCGGAGACGAACGCGAGGTCCAGGCGGCGCGCGGCGACCTCCGCCACCAGGCCGCGGGACCCGGAGGGCGCCGCCGTCAGCCGCAGCGCGACGTCGGGGTGCCGGCGGTGGAACTCCCCGAGCAGGCCGGGGACGTCGAGCAGCGGCACGGATGTGAGCGTGCCGACGCGCACCGTGCCGCGCAGCCCGCCGCGCACGGCGGTGACGGCCTCGCGGGCGTCGCGCGCGGCGTCGAGGGCGGTGCGGGCGTGCGGCAGCAGCGCGGCCCCGGCGTCGGTGAGCTCCACGCGACGCGGCGTCCGGTCGAGCAGCCGCGCGCCCACCTCGCGCTCCAGCGACGCCACCGACGCCGACACCGCGGACTGCACGAGGACGAGCCGGGCGGCCGCCGCGGTGAACGACCGCTCCTCCGCGACGGCGACGAACGCGGCCAGGTGCCGGAGCTCCATGGCAGCACGATATCGCGATACGCGATGGCTACGAGCGCGATTCAGCGTTGGACGCGATGACGCGTCCGGGCGCACCGTGGGAGGCATGTCCACCACGACCGTCCGCCTCGGCACCCCGGCGCCCGTCGTCCCCGCCGTCGGGCACGGGACCGGCTTCTGGCTCGTCGCCGCGGCGTTCCTCACGACGATGGCGTTCTCCACCGTCCCCGCGCCCCTGTACCCGCTCTACCAGGAGGCCGACGGGTTCTCGACGCTGACGGTGAGCGTCGTCTTCGCCGCGTACGCCGTCGGCGTCGTCGTCAGCCTGCTGCTCGCGGGGCACGTGTCCGACCGGGTCGGCCGGCGTGCGGTCCTGCTGCCGGCACTCGGCCTGGAGCTGGTGGCCGCCGTGCTGTTCCTGTCCGGGTCGGCGCTGCCGCTGCTGCTCGTGGCCCGCTTCGTCAGCGGGCTCGGCGTCGGCGCGCTGACGGCCACCGCCACGGCGCACCTGCAGGACCTCCACGCCCGCCACCGCCCCGGCGCACCCGACCACCGGCTGCACGCCGTGTCCACCGTCGCGAACCTCGGCGGCCTCGGCGTCGGCGCGCTCGTCGCGGGCCTGCTCGCCCAGACCGGGGTGGCTCCGCTGCGCCTGTCGTACGCCGTGTTCGCCGTGCTGCTCGCCGGCGCGGTGGTGGCCGTGCTGCGCACGCCGGAGACCGTCGAGCGCGGCCCGCGCGCCGCCGCGCACCCGCCCTACCGGCCCCAGCGCCCGCGGGTGCCGGCCGGCCCCGCGCGGCGGCCGTCGCTGGTGGCGCTGGCCGGTGCCGCGGCGTCGTTCGCGGTGTTCGGCGTCTTCACGTCCGTGGCGCCCGGGTTCGTGGCCGGCACGCTGCACCACCCCGCGCGTGCGCTCGCCGGGCTGGTGGTGTTCGTGGTGTTCGGGTCGGCCGCGGCGGCGCAGGTGCTGGGCCGCCGCGTCCGCACCGACCGGCGCCTGCGCGCGGGCGCCGCGGCGGAGGCGGCCGGCCTGGTGCTGCTCGTCGCCGGCATGGCCGCCGCGTCGCTGCCGCTGTTCCTCGTGGGAGGTGCCGTGACCGGTGCGGGCGCGGGGCTGCTGTTCGCCGCGGCGGTCGCCACCGTGAGCGGGGCCGCGGAGCCGGCCCGGCGCGGCGAGGCGCTCGCGGGCCTGTTCCTCGTGGCCTACCTCGGGCTGAGCGTGCCCGCGCTCGCCCTCGGGCTGCTGACGCTCCGGGTGCCGGCGACGGCGGCGATGGCCGCGCTGGCCGGCGCCCTGGTCGTCGTGCTGGCGGCGGTCGCGCTCGCGGGCCGGCCGGGCGGGCGCGCGTCGTCCCGCGCCGGGGAGGGCTGACCGTCCCGCTCAGGCGTCCGGGCAGCCGCAGCTCCGGCGCCGCACCACCTGCACGGGCAGGCGGTGCGACTCGGGCTCGCCCCCGGCGGCGCCGGCGTGCCGCACGAGCACCTGCACCGCGAGGCGCCCCATGGCGGCCATCGGCTGGCGCACCGTCGTGAGCGTGGGTCGCGCCAGCCGCCCGGCGAGGATGCCGTCGAACCCCGTGACCACGACGCGGTCGGGCACGGGCACGCCGCGCGCCGCCAGCAGGTCCAGCACGGCGAGCGCCGTCTGGTCGCTGGCGCAGACGAGGGCCCGGGGGAGCCGGTCGGCGTCCGCGAGGGCGGCGACCACCTCCAGCCGGTGCGGCTCGGCGAGGTCGGTGGGGTCGAGCGGCTCGGAGGGGACGTCGATCCCGGCGGCGCCGAGGGCCTCCTGGAACCCGGCGAACCGGTCGGCGTAGTCGGGCGTGCTCAGCCGGCCGACGAACGCGAGGTCGCGCAGGTGGTGGTCGCCGACGAGGTGGCCCACGAGGTCGCGCATGCCGGCGCGGTTGTCGACGGTCACGTGGTGCAGGCCGTCCGCGACCGGCGGCATGCTGAACGCCACCACCGGGATCCGCCGCGCCACGTGCTCGAGGGCCTCCACCGGCGTCGGCCCGGGGAACATCGCGAGGCCGTCCACGCGTCCGGCGATCTCCGTCACCGACGCCCCCGACCCGGAGCCGCTGGACAGCAGGAGGGCCTGCCCGCGCTGCCAGCACTCGAGCTCGACGCCGCGCTGCACCTCGTCCACGTACAGCGGGAAGGCGCGCGGGTCGGAGTCCGGGTCGGTGCCCGGCGTGGCACCCGCGCCGCGGCTGGCGCCGGGGCCGGCGCCCCCGTCGGCGCCCTCCTGCGGGGCGGCGAGCATGAGGTCGAACGAGTACAGGCCGAGCGCGCCGGTGCTGCCGTGGGCGAGGCCCCGGGCGCTGCCCGACGGCACGTAGCCGAGCTCGCGGGCGGCGACGAGCACCGCCTCACGGGTGGACGCGCGCACGCGCTCGGGCTGCCGGAACGTGAACGACACGGTGGCGATCGACACGCCGGCGCGCTCCGCGACGTCGTACACGGTGGGTCGACGCGGCACTGCTCACCTCCCTCGCGGCCCGTGGCCGGTCCGATCGTAGGGGCTGGCCGGACGCGGCACCCGCGACGTCCGTCCGGGGCGCCCCCGGTTGCGCGATCCACTCTATGCGCTTAACATCACACACGATCTAAGCGCATAGACCCGTGAGGCGCACCGTGCGCCGATCAGCCGCCGCACCGTCCGTTCGAGGAGGAACGACCCATGATCCGTCCCGCTGCGCGTGTCGCCCTGGTGACCGCGCTCGCCCTGACCGCACTCACCGCGTGCGGCCGCTCCGACGACACCGGCACCGGCAGCACCGACGAGTCCACCCTGTCCTCCGGGGCCGCCTCCGGCGAGCTGACCGTGTGGGCCATGGGTGCCGAGGGCGAGGCCCTGCCGGACTTCGTGCAGGACTTCGTCGCCGACAACCCCGACGTCGACATCGAGGTCGTCCCGATCCCGTGGGACGCCGCCCGCGACAAGTTCCAGACCGCGATCGCCGCCGGCACCACGCCGGACGTCGCGATGATGGGCACCACGTGGATGGCCGAGTTCGGCGACGCGTTCGCCCCGGTGCCCGACGGCATCGACACCGGCGACTTCTTCGAGGGGTCCGTCGGCACCACGGAGCTCGACGGCCAGGCGGTCGGCGTGCCGTGGTACGTCGACACCCGCGTCCTCTACTACCGCACCGACCTCGCCGAGCAGGCCGGGTGGGACGAGGCGCCGGCCGACTGGGACGAGCTGCAGCAGATGCTCACCGACATCAAGGACAAGACGGACGCCGAGTACGGCATCCGGATGCTGGCGTCGGGCAACGACGCGTTCCAGGGCTCGCTCTGGGCCCCGTGGTCCAACGGCGCGAGCCTGATGGACGACGACGGCACCGAGTGGACGCTCGACACCCCGGAGATGGCCGAGGCGTACGAGTACTACACGTCGTTCTTCGACAAGGGCCTCGCGGACGCCCAGGCCGACCGGACCCCCGGCGCCACCGAGGCCGACTTCGTCGCCGGCCGCGTCGGCGCCTTCATCGAGGGCCCGTTCATGATGGGCTCGCTCGAGCAGCTCGGCGGCGAGGAGTTCGCGGACCAGTACGCCACCGCGCGGATCCCCGCCGGGAAGACGTCCACCTCGTTCGCGGGCGGCTCCAACCTCGTGGTCTTCAACGACTCCGACAACCAGGACGCCGCCTGGAAGCTCGTCGACTGGCTGACCCAGCCCGACGTGCAGGTCGACTTCTACGAGCTCACGGGCGACCTGCCGTCGCAGCAGTCCGCCTGGGACGACCCGGCCCTGGCCGACGACGAGAAGCTGGCCGTCTTCGGCGAGCAGCTCCAGGACACCCAGTCCCCGCCGGTCAACACCGCGTGGGTCCAGGTGGCCGCCGCCGCCGACTCCGCCCTGGAGCGCATGATCGTCAGCGGCGAGGAGCCGGCCGACGCGCTCGCCGCCCTCCAGGAGCAGGCCTCGTCGATCGGCGTGGGCTGACGCCATGAGCGCGACCACCACCCGTGCGGCCGGGGCCACCGGTCCCGGCCGCACGGCCAGCCGCCGCAGCACGCCGGAGCGCGGGCCCGTCGCCGCGCGCCGACGCCGTCAGGGCCGGGTCGCGTGGCTGTTCGCCGCGCCGTTCGTCCTGGTCTTCGGGTTCTTCATGCTCGTGCCGCTGCTGTCGTCGTTCGGGATGTCCTTCACGGACTTCACCGCGCGCGACGTCCGCAGCCCGCTCGCCGTGAACTTCGTGGGCCTCGACCAGTACGTGACGCTGTTCGGCGACGCGAGGTTCCTGAAGTCGCTCGGGGTCACGGCGACGTTCGTGGTGATCGGCATCCCCGTGACGATGGCCGTCGCCCTGCTGCTGGCGATCGCGCTCAACAACGGCATCGGCCGGTTCCGCGCGGCGTTCCGGGTCGGGTTCTACGCCCCCGTCGTCACCAGCATCGTCGCGGTGTCGGTGGTGTGGCGGTACATGCTGCAGCCCGACGGCCTCATCAACACCGCGCTCGGCTGGGTCGGCATCGACGGGCCGTCGTGGCTCACGGACACCCGGTGGGCGCTGCCCGCGCTGATCCTCATGGCGGTGTGGCGGAACGTCGGCACGCTCATGGTGATCTTCCTGGCCGGCCTCCAGGCCGTCCCCGCGGACGTGCAGGAGGCCGCGACGATGGACGGCGCCTCCGCCTGGCGCCGGCTGGTCAGCATCACGCTGCCCCTGCTGCGCCCGACGCTGCTGCTCGGCGCCGTGCTCGTCTCCGTCGGGTACCTGCAGTTCTTCGAGGAGGCCTTCGTGATGACGCAGGGCGGCCCGCTGGACTCCACCCTGTCGACGGCCTACTACACGTTCGAGCAGTTCGGCTTCGGCAAGTACGGGCAGGCGTCCGCCGCCTCGTACGTGCTGTTCCTGGCGATCGCGCTCCTGAGCCTGCTGCAGTTCCGGCTGCTGCGCTCGAAGGACTGAGGGACATGGCCACCACGACACCGCCCGTGACCCCCGCCGTGCCCGCGCCCCGCGCGCAGGCCGCCCCGTCGCGGTCCCCGCGCCGCCGCCGGTTCCCGACCGGGCGCGCGCTGACCTACACCGTCCTCGTCGTCGGCGTCGCGCTCTGGCTGCTGCCATTCGTGTGGATGGTGCTCGGGTCGGTCAAGACGCAGCGCGAGATCCTCACCCGGCCGCCGACCTGGTGGCCGCAGGAGCCGACCGGCGCGAACTTCGCCACCTGGTTCGACGAGCTGCACTTCACGCAGTACTTCACGAACTCGTTCGTCGTCGCCGTCGTGACGGTGCTCGGGAACCTGCTGTTCTGCTCGATGGTCGGCTACGCGCTGGCCAAGATGGACTTCGCCGGCAAGAAGGTGCTGTTCACGGTCGTGATGACCATGCTCATGGTCCCCGGCGTCGTGACGTTCGTGCCGCTGTTCGTCATGGTCACCAAGCTCGGGCTGCTCAACACGTACGCCGCGCTGATCCTGCCGTTCGTCACCCAGCCCGTCGGCGTGTTCCTCATGCGGCAGTTCATGCTCGGCATCCCGGACGAGCTCCTGGAGGCCGCGCGCATGGACGGCGCGGGGGAGCTGCGGATCTTCGCGCGCGTCGTGATGCCGCTGTGCGGCCCGCCGCTCGCGACGCTCGGCATCCTGACGTTCCTCGGCTCCTGGAACAACTTCCTGTGGCCGCTGGTCGCCTCGCAGAGCCAGGACATGTACACGCTGCCGGTGGCGCTGTCGCTGTACTCGACCGGGCAGCGCGGCACCGACTACGGCCTGCTGCTCGCCGGCGCGGTGCTCATCATCACGCCGATCCTGCTGCTGTTCCTGGCCCTGCAGCGCTACTTCATCCAGGGCGTGGCCACCACCGGCCTGAAGTGACACCGGGTGCGCCGTCGCGCGACGGCGCACCCGGCGTCCGGCCCCGCGTCCGGCCGTCCCGCACCCGCACCACCGAAGAGGTTCCCGCACCGATGACCCGCACCCTCCTGCGCCCGCAGCACCGCACCGAGCCCGACGCCGGCGTGGCCACGCCGGGCGGCGTCGACGTCCGGCTCACCCCCGCGGGCGACGTGCGCGCGATCCGCGCCCCCGGCGGCCTGCTCGTCAACCAGTACGTGCCGGGGCCGCACGACGTCGCGACCGGCGGCCTGCACCTGCGCCGCACCGGCCCCGGCGGCGTGGACGCGGTGCCGCTGACGGGCGCCCGGTCGCCCGCCGCGCACCGGGTCGGCGACGGGTGGGTCCGCTGGGACGGGTCCGGTCTGGGCGTGCGCTGGACCGTGCACCTCGTGCTGGACCCGGACCGCACGGCCTGGGTGTGGCGCGTCGAGCTCGCGGCGGAGGGCGGCGCCGAGCCCGGCACGACGTACGACGTGGCGTTCCTGCAGGACCTGTCGCTGTCGCCGGAGGCCGCGGCCCAGTCGTCCGAGCCGTACGTGAGCCAGTACGTCGCGCACCGCCTGGAGCGGGACGCGCGGTTCGGCCGCGTGGTGCTGAGCCGGCAGACGATGACCTCCGCGCCGGCCCTGCCGCTGGCGGCCGTGGTGCTCGCGGAGGGTGCCGTCGCCGCGGGGACCGACGCGTTCGACCTCCACACCCCGCGGGCGCGCGCCGGGCTCACGCCGGCGTTCCTCACGGGTGACCCGTGGCCGGACCGGGTGCGGCAGCACGAGATGGCCACGGCCGCCCTGCTGTCCCACCCGAGCGACCTGGCGACGCCGCGCGTCCTGCACGCCGTGACCGGGTTCTGGCCGGACCGGCGCGGCCCGATGACGGCGGTGCTCGCGGAGCTGCCCGCACTCGCGGACGACCTGGTCGCGCGCGCCGGCATCGCGGCGGCGACCTCCGCACCCGCGGGACCGGTGCGCGACGAGCGCTCGCTGCTGGCGACCGCCCCGCTGCTGTCCGGCGCCCCGCTCACGGACGACGCCCTGCTCGCGCTCGGCGACGGGGCGCGGTACCCGGAGCGGGACGACGCCACCGGCGCGCTGCTGACGTTCTTCACCTCCGGCGGCGCCCACGTCGTGCGCGGGGAGAAGGACCTCCTGCTCGACCGGCCGCACGGCCACGTGCTGCTCTGCGGCGACGCGCTCGCCCCGGACCGCCCGACCCTGTCGACCACGGTGTTCGCGCACGGGGTGGTCGGCTCCCACACGGTGCTGGGCAACACGTCGTTCGACCGGTTCGCGAGCGTGCACCGCAACCACCTCAACCTGCTGCGGTCCAACGGCGTGCGGGTGCTGGTGCGCCGCGACGGCGCGGCGGCCTCCCCGGACGGCGTCGCGGCCTCCCCGGAGGGCGGGGCGACCTCCCCGGAGGGCGTCGCGGCGGGTCCGGGCGACGCGTGGCGGCTGCTCGGCCAGCCGTCGGCGTTCGTGCTCGACGTCGGCGAGGCCCGCTGGCTGTACCGGTGGGCGGACCTCGAGGTGGAGGTGCGGACCGTCGCCGCCTCCGACCGCGCGGTCCTGCTGACCGAGGTGCGCGCCTCCGCGGACCTGGACGTGCTGGTCACGACCGACGTCGAGCTCCGTGACGGGGCGTGGCGCGCGGAGCCGTCGGACGACGGCGCCGCGCTCGCCTTCCGCGCGGAGCCCGGCACCGCGGTGGCGGAGCACCACGACGCGCTCACCTACGTCCTGGCCGCGTCGCCCGGCGCGACGGTCGCGGGCGACGGCGTGCTGCTGCCCGACGGCGAGGACCGCGGCACGTCCGTGGTGACGGTCCGCGCGTCCGCGACCCGGCTGCTGCGCGTCGCCGTCGCGGCGGACCTGGAGCGCGGGGCCGTGGCGGTGCCGGAGGCCGTCAGCGTCGTGGCCGAGGGGCTCGACCGCGCCCGGCACGCCGCCGGGCACCGGGCGACGCTCGCCGCGCTGACCCGCGACCTGCGGGTCGCGCCCGGCTCCCGGCTCGCGGAGCTCGAGGTGCTGCTGCCGTGGTGGGCGCACGACGCGCGGGTACACTTCCTGGTGCCGCACGGTCTCGAGCAGTACTCGGGCGCCGCGTGGGGCACCCGCGACGTGTGCCAGGGCCCGTTCGAGCTGCTGCTGGCCGCCGGCCGGTTCGCGACCGCACGCGACGTGCTGCTGCGGGTGCTGTCCCGGCAGTCGGTCGCGGGGACGTTCCCGCAGTGGTTCATGTTCGACGACTACGCCGAGGTGCTGCAGGAGCACGCGCACGGCGACGTGGTGGTCTGGCCGCTGTTCGCGCTCGGGCAGTACCTGCGGGCGACCGGTGACCTGGGCGTGCTGGACGAGGTGGTGCCGTTCCGCGACGGCGGGCCCGCGACCGTCGCCGCCCACGTGGAGGCGCTGCTCGCGTACCAGGAGCACAACCGCGTCCCCGGCACCGCGCTGCCGGCGTACGGCGAGGGTGACTGGGACGACACCCTGCAGCCCGCGCGCCCGGAGATGCGGGAGCGGATGACGTCGACCTGGACGGCCGCGCTCACGTACCAGGCGCTGACGCTGGCCGCCGGGGAGCTGGCCGGTGCCCCGGCGCCCGGCGTGCGGGCGCTCGCCGACCGCATGGCGTCCGCCGCCGCGGACGTGCTCGCCGACGTCCGGCGGCTGCTGCTGCCCGACGGCGTGGCGGCCGGCTTCGCGACCGTCGAGGACGGCGAGGCCACGCCGGTCATCCACCCGCGCGACACGTCGACGGGCCTCACGTACCGGCTCATCGCCATGACCCGCCCCGTCATCGCCGAGCTGTTCGACGCCGACGAGGCCGCCCGGCACGAGGCGATCGTGCGCGAGCACCTGCACTTCCCCGACGGCGTGCGCCTGACGAACCGCCCGGCGCGGTTCGCCGACGGCGAGGTCGAGAGCTTCCTGCGCGCCGAGCAGGCGGCGTTCTTCGGCCGCGAGGTCGGGCTGATGTACGTGCACGCGCACGTGCGCTGGGTCGAGGCGCTCGCGAGCCTGGGCCGCGCCGCTGTCGGCGAGGAGCTGCTGCGGCTGTCCCCGATCGGGATGCGGGACCGGGTGCCCAGCGCCCTGCCGCGCCAGCGCACCTGCTACACGTCGTCGTCCGACGCGACCTTCCCCGACCGGTACGCCGCCGCCGAGGGCTTCGACCGGCTGCGCACCGGCGACGTCCCGACGGCCGACGGCTGGCGGGTCTACTCCTCCGGGCCCGGCATCTACCTGCGCCAGGTCGTCCAGGGCCTGCTCGGCCTCGAGGAGCGCGCGGACGTGCTGGTGCTCGACCCGGCGCTGGCCCCCGAGGACGACGGCCTCGAGGTCGACGTGGTGCTGGCCGGGCGGAGCCGGCGCGTCCGGTACCACGTGGACCCGGCGGCGGCCGGCGTCGAGGTGCGCCTGGACGGTGCGTCCGCGCCGGTGCCCGCCACGCCGCAGCCGCGCCGGTACCGCACCGGGGGGGCGGCCGTGCCGCTCGACCTGCTGCGGGACGTCGCCGTGCTGGACGTCCGGACCCCGCCGGGGACCTGACCCGGCCCGACCCAGCAGGCCTCCCGACCCCCTCCGACCCCGACGAGAAGGACCACCCATGACCGTCCGCCGCTTCCCCGACGGCTTCCTGTGGGGCGCCGCCACGGCCGCCCACCAGGTCGAGGGCAACAACGTGAACTCCGACTGGTGGGTGCGCGAGCACGCCCCGGGCACCGACCTGCCCGAGCCGTCCGGCGACGCCGCCGACTCCTACCACCGGTACCCCGAGGACATCGCGCTGCTGGCGGGGCTCGGCCTGAACACGTACCGGTTCAGCATCGAGTGGGCCCGGATCGAGCCCGAGCAGGGCTACGTGTCGCGGGCGCAGCTCCAGCACTACCGCCGCATGGTCGACACCTGCCGCGAGCACGGGCTCACCCCGTCGGTGACGCTGCACCACTTCACGCACCCGCGCTGGTTCGCGAGGCTCGGCGGCTGGCGCAACCCCGTCGCGCCCGACCTGTTCGCCCGCTACACCGAGGCGGTGCTGCCGGTGCTCGGCGACGACGTCGAGTGGGTGTGCACCGTCAACGAGCCCAACATGGTCGCGATGACGCGCGGCGAGGAGGGCACCGAGATGACGGCGTCCCGCCTGCCGGCGCCCGACCCGCAGATCACGGACGCGCTGATCGCGGCGCACGGGCGCTCGCGGGACGTGCTGTCCGGCGTCGGGCAGGTGCGGTCCGGGTGGTCCGTCGCGACGCAGGCGTACCACCCCGCCACGCCGGACGCCGTGGAGGCGACGGCCGCCTACGGGTACCCGCGCGAGGACGTGTTCCTCGACGCGGCCGCCGGCGACGACTGGATCGGCGTGCAGGCGTACCTGCGCACGTTCATCGACCGGGACGGGCGGCCCGTGCCCGTCGCCGACGACGTCGAGAAGACGCTCATCGGCTGGGAGTACTTCCCGCCCGCGCTCGGCATCGGCGTCCGCAACGCGTGGGCCCGCACCGGCGGCGTGCCGGTGGTCGTCACGGAGAACGGCATCGCCACGCAGGACGACGCCCGCCGCATCGACTACACCCACGACGCCCTGGTCGGGCTGCACGACGCGATGGCCGACGGCATCGACGTGCGCGGGTACCTGCACTGGTCGGCGCTCGACAACTACGAGTGGGGCTCGTACACCCCGACGTTCGGGCTCATCGCCTGGGACCGGCAGACGTTCGCGCGCACGCCGAAGCCCAGCGCGCACTGGCTCGGGCAGGTCGCCCGCTCCGGCGAGCTGACCCACCCGCACCGCTGACGCCCGCCGCCGGGCCCGCCCGCGCGCGGGCCTGGCGGGTCAGCCGGAGGCGAGGAGCTGCTGCGCGCGCTGGTGCGACACGCCGAGCACCGCACCGATGTCCCGCTGCGGGACGTCGAGCGCCGCGAGGTCCCGGGCGAGCGACCGCGTGTGCTCCCCGAGCCGACGCTCGAGCTCCTGCGCCTCGCGGCGCTCGCGCGCGATCTCCTCGAGCCGGCTCTGGACGTCGAGGTCCCCGATGCGCTCGATGTCGAGCGTGATCTCCATGTCCTCGGGAGCCACGTCGAGCGACACCGAGATGAGCTCGCGGGCCATGGTCACGACGTCGGCGAGGCGGCGGGCCTGGGTGAGGCCGCCGACCTGCGGTACGGAGACCATCCACCACCGCTCGTCTCGCCGGACGTGGACGAGGAACCGCGGCTTGCCGCTCCCGCTCACCTGGTCGGTCTGCATCCGGACCTCACCTCTCTCCCTCGGCGGACCGTGCCGTGGCGATCACCGCGCGGACCTGCCGGTAGACGCCCGGCGAGATGGTCGCGTAGCCGTCAGGCACGACGACCGCGGCACCGGACGGGTGCCGCCACAGGCTGTGCGAGCCACGCGAGCGGACGGGCGCGAAGCCCTCCGCGCGCAGCTCTCGCAGCACGCGGCGCGTCGGTTGACCGCTGACCACTGACCACTGACCTAGCCTAGGTCCCTTGCATCACTCAGGCAAGGGGCCTAGGCGGCGGTCAGCGTGCCCCCGCCGCGCCGACCGGCTCGACCTCGCGTGCGCCGTCCGCGCCCGGGGCGGCGTCCGCGTCCTCGGTGAAGAGGTCCTCCGCCTGGGCGGAGTCGTACTGCGCCTGGTCGAGGATGCCCTCGCGCTTCGCGACGACCGTCGGCACCAGCACCTGGCCCGCGACGTTCACGGCCGTGCGGCCCATGTCGAGGATCGGGTCGATGGCCAGCAGCAGCCCGACGCCCGCGAGCGGCAGCCCGACGGTCGACAGCGTGAGGGTCAGCATGACGATCGCGCCCGTGAGGCCCGCGGTGGCCGCCGACCCGACGACCGACACGAACGCGATGAGCACGTAGTCGAGCACCGACAGGTCGATGCCGAAGATCTGCGCGACGAAGATCGCAGAGATCGCCGGGTAGATCGAGGCGCAGCCGTCCATCTTCGTGGTCGCCGCCAGCGGCACCGCGAACGACGCGTACTCCGACGGGACGCCGAGGTTGCGCTCCGTGACGCGCTGCGTGACCGGCATGGTGCCGATCGAGGACCGGGAGACGAACGCGAGCTGGATGGCCGGCCACGCGCCGCGGAACCAGCGAAGCACGCTGAGGCCGTTCAGCCGCAGGATCACCGGGTAGACGACGAGCAGCACGAGTGCGAGGCCGACGTAGACCGCGACCGCGAACCGCCCGAGGGACGCCAGGGAGTCCCAGCCGTAGGCGGCGACGGCGTGCCCGACGAGGCCGAGCGTGCCGATCGGCGCGAGCCGGATGATCCACCACAGCACCTTCTGCACGACGACGAGCGCCGACCGCACGAACGTCAGGAACGGGTCGGCCTTGGGGCCGGTGCGCAGCACCGCGACGCCGATGACGATCGCGACCACGATGATCTGCAGCGCGTTGAAGCTGACGGACGTGCTGAGCGTGCCGTCGTCCGCCGCGGACGTGCTGGCTCCCAGGCCCAGCACGTTCCCCGGGATGAGGCCCTGGAGGAAGTCCGTCCACGAGCCGGTCCGGCCCGGGTCGGACGCCTGGTCGAGCGAGATGGTCGTGTGCCTGCCGGGCTGGAGCACCAGGCCGAGCACGATGCCGATCACCACCGAGACGGCGGCGGTGATCGCGAACCACAGCAGCGTCCGCCAGGCGAGCCGGGCGCCGTTCGCGACGTTCCGCAGGTTCGCGACCGAGGCGACGATCGCGGTGAAGATCAGCGGCGGGACGATCGCCCGCAGGAGCGTGACGAACGACGAGCCGATCGTGTCGAGCGTCGAGGTGAGCCAGTTCGGCGTCTCGGCGTCGGTCCCGGCGTCGACGGGGCCGATGGCGAGCGCGACGGCGCCGAGGGCGACGCCGAGCACGAGCGCGAGGACGATCTGGGTGCCGAAGCTGCCCAGCAGGGTGCGGGCGCGCGAGCGCTCGCGGACCGCGGGTGCGGTGGAGGACATGGCAGGGCCTTTCGCCGGGCGCGCCGCAGCGGCCCGGAGGGGACGGGGGAGGTGCCCGCGTGGCGGGCCGGGACCGGGGTGCGGTCAGCGACAGAGCGCGCTGGCGACCCGGCGGAGGTCGACGGCGCGACGCGCGGTGAGGTCCCACCCGGTCATGTCGACGTGCCCCCTGGTCTCGCTGCGGTCGGCGCCGGCGCGCGCCCCGTGGAACCCGGGGCCGGCGGGCCGGCACGCCCCGCCGTGGCGGGGCAACCGCGCCATCGTACGGACCGGGCGCCCGGTGCGCGCGCCGACCTCTCACGCACCGGACGTCTGCGACGTGCCGTCAGGCCCGCGGCGCCGCCAGGCCCTGCTGGATGAGGTCCATGACCGAGGAGTCGGCGAGGGTGGTCGCGTCGCCGACCTGCCGGTGCTCGGCCACGTCGCGCAGCAGCCGGCGCATGATCTTCCCGGAGCGCGTCTTCGGCAGCTCCGGCACGACGAGGATCGTGCGGGGCTTGGCGATCGGCCCGATCTGCCGGGCGACGTGGGCGCGCAGCTCGGTGGCGACGTCCTCCGGGGAGGCTGCCGCGGCGTCGCCGCGCAGGATCACGAACGCGACGACGGCCTGCCCGGTCGTGTCGTCGGCGGCGCCGACCACGGCGGCCTCCGCGACGGACGGGTGCGACACCAGCGCCGACTCGATCTCCGTGGTGGACAGGCGGTGGCCGGACACGTTCATGACGTCGTCGACGCGCCCGAGCAGCCAGATGTCGCCGTCCTCGTCCTTCTTGGCGCCGTCGCCGGCGAAGTACAGGCCGGGGAACCGCGACCAGTACGTGTCGCGGAACCGCTGCTCGTCGCCCCAGATGCCGCGCAGCATCGACGGCCAGGGCTTCGTCAGCACGAGGTAGCCGCCGGAGCCGTTCGGCACGGGGTGCGCGTCGTCGTCGAGGACGTCGGCGGCGATGCCCGGCAGCGGGGTCTGCGCCGACCCGGGCTTCGCCGTGGTGACGCCGGGCAGCGGGCTGATCATGATCGCGCCGGTCTCGGTCTGCCACCAGGTGTCGACGACCGGCGTGCGGTCCCCGCCGATCACCCGGCGGTACCAGGTCCACGCCTCCGGGTTGATGGGCTCGCCCACCGACCCGAGCACGCGCAGGCTCGACAGGTCGAACGCGCCCGGCACGTCCTCGCCCCACTTCATGCAGGTGCGGATCGCCGTCGGGGCGGTGTACAGGATCGACACCCGGTACTTCTGCACGATCTCCCACCAGCGCCCGCGGTGCGGGGTGTCGGGGGTGCCCTCGTAGATCACCTGGGTCGCGCCGTTCACCAGCGGGCCGTAGACGACGTACGAGTGGCCGGTCACCCAGCCGATGTCGGCGGTGCACCAGTAGACGTCCGTCTCCGGCTTGAGGTCGAAGACGTTGCGGTGCGTCCACGCGGTCTGCGTGAGGTAGCCGCCGGTGGTGTGGAAGATGCCCTTCGGCTTCCCGGTCGTGCCCGAGGTGTAGAGGATGAACAGCGGGTGCTCGGCCTCGACGGCCACGGGCTCGTGGTGGTCGTCGGCCGTGTCGACCGCGTCGTGCCACCAGACGTCGCGCTCGGGCGTCCACGGCACGTCCTGGCCGGTCCGCCGGACGACGAGCACGTGGCGCACCAGGTCGCCGCTGCCCTTGGCGAGCGCCTCGTCGACGGTCGGCTTCAGGGGGCTCGGGGCCCCGCGCCGGTAGCCGCCGTCGGCGGTGATGACGACGGACGCCTCGGCGTCGACGATGCGGGAGTGCAGGGCCTCCGCGGAGAAGCCGCCGAACACCACCGAGTGGGGCGCGCCGATCCGGGCGCACGCGAGCATCGCGACGACGGCCTCGGGGATCATCGGCAGGTAGATCGCGACCCGGTCGCCGGTGCGCACGCCCAGCGCGGTCAGGGCGTTCGCGGCCCGCGACACCTCGCGCTGCAGGTCGGCGTACGTGAGCGTGCGGGTGTCACCCGGCTCGCCCTCGAAGTGCAGCGCCACCCGGTCGCCGTTCCCCGCCTCGACGTGGCGGTCCACCGCGTTGTACGCCGCGTTGAGGCGCCCGTCGGCGAACCAGCGCGCGACCGGGGCGCCCGACCAGTCGAGCACCTCCTCGAACGGCTGCGACCAGTCAAGGAGCGAGCGCGCCTGCTCGGCCCAGAACTCCAGCGGCGCGGCGTTGGCCCAGGCGTACAGCTCCGCGTGCGCGTTCGCCTGCGCGGCGAACTCCGGGTCCGGCGGGAACCGGCGGTCCTCGGTGAGCAGGTTCTCCAGGCTCTCGCGCCGGGAGCCCGCGTCCCCCTCGGGCGGCGTGGGCTGCGCGGTCTGCGGAGCGGAGTTGTCGACGGCCACGGGTGCCTCCAGCGCAACGACGTCGGTGCGGTCGGGTGGCGGACCGTGCGGCCCGCGCCCACCGCACTCTAGTAGGACTTTCGTCCCGTGCGAGGGGAGGTGGCGCAGGTCAGTCGCGGGGCAGCCACCGGCGTCGGGCTGCCGCGACGGTCAGCCCCGCGGCGAGCAGCAGCGCCCCGACGACGAACACGGTCCCGGAGGTCGCGGTGACCGTCGCCCGCGTCACCGACCCCGTCGTGCTGTCCGTCGCGAACCACCGCACGGTGTCCGCGTGCGTCGTCGCCGGCACGTACAGGTACACGACGCCCACCACCGCCGCGACGAGGCCCGCGGTCACCGGCACCGCCGGCGTCCACAGGCCCAGACCGACGACGAGCGCGAGCACCAGCACCCCGGCGGTGACCAGCACGACGCCGACCGGGTCGTACGACGCGTCCCAGCCCGGTGCCTGCGCCCCGAGCACCCGCGACTGACCCAGCACGGTCACCCAGACACCCACCGCGCCCAGCAGCAGGCCCACCAGGACGCCCAGCAGGTGCCGGCCGGCGCCACCGCCCGGGCGGCGGACCGGCTCCGGGCGCGGAGCGGCGGACCCGGCGCGGCGCGAGCGCACGGCGGCCGGCGCGGGGCCC